>CAJWSE010000019.1 GCA_913046275.1 uncultured Phycisphaerae bacterium
TTCGTTCTTTAAGGCGAATGTTTTTACGGGAGAAATTACACCTGGAATTATTAATATTAATACTGCACCAGTAGAAGTGCTTCGTGGATTGCCGCATATGTTTAAAATTGTTCATGAAACAAGTTCTTCTGATTCTGCAACGTTAGATGCTGTTGATCGAAATCCTCGCTCCATGATTCCAGAAGCGATGATTCAATGGCGTGAAGGGTTTAATGGCATCTCAGATGTGTTATATGGGACAGGTTCAACTGGCGGTCCTGATTATACGGATAAATACGATAAGCTTGGATTGCCGATGGGGGCAGGTCCCAAGGACACGCGTGGTTTCTCTTCTCCAGCGGAAATAGGTATGCTAATTAATTCAGGTCAAGTTGATGATGTTCTTGATCCATGGCATATTGAGAACCAACATAACTCTGTTCGAGATGCAAATGCATGGTCTATTAACTTTGGAGGTTTTGAACCTTTTGGAAATAATGATAGTACAAATACCGTGGATTATTCTATCTCTGGTATTGTTGGGGATGAAGTTGGTATGCCTATTAGTACTGAGACTGTTCGTTTTTCTTTCGATGCTGAAGATTCAATAATTGGAGATGGTATTACTGGAGATCGTGAAGAGTTGAATCTCTTGCAGGCAGGTATTTCTAACATGATTGGAACGACAAGCGATATGTTTACGGTTCATATGAGAATCCGTACATTTAAGCGCAATCCAATTACAGCTGTTTGGGATGCAACAGATCTAGATGCAATCATTGATGACAGCCGTTATGTAATGCTCGTTGATCGTAGCAATGTTAATGTTCCATCAGATAAGCCACGAATTGTTTATTTTGAAAAACTTCCAAATTAAATTTGTCTGTAATTAAAATTTACCCGTCCCGCCACGCTCATCCGCAAAATGACTGGTGGGGCGGTTTTTATTTACTTTGCATGATTTCTAAAACTTATTATTTGTGTAAACTGTACTTATGACAGAAAATCTAATGTCACGCGAAGAAATGCCAAAGCATATTGCAATCATCATGGATGGCAATGGTCGTTGGGCTGAAGCGAAAGGGCAAAATAGAAGTGCTGGCCATGTTGCTGGTGCAAAGAGCGTAAAAAAAATAGTTGAAAGATGTGTGGAGCTAGGAATAAAATACTTAACTCTTTATTCTTTTTCAACCGAAAATTGGTCAAGGCCTCAAGCAGAAATAGATAGTCTAATGGAGTTATTACTTCTCCAACTAGCAAGTGAAGTTCCTGACCTTGCAAGTAATGGGATTCGGCTTCGACATTTTGGTAGCCGGTTAAATTTTTCTGAAGAAGTGCTATCGGCAATCGATAATGCGTGTTATGAGACAAAAGATGGTAATGTGCTTACGCTTGGCCTTGCGCTTGATTATTCTGGTCGAAGTGAACTCATTCATGCAATCAAGTTGTTACAACAAGATCAGGTAGAACCAACGGTCGAAACGATCGAGTCTCGTCTTTATACTGCTGGCATCCCAAATCCGGATCTTCTCATACGTACTGCTGGCGAGATGCGTATTTCTAATTTTCTTCTTTGGCAGATTGCGTACAGTGAAATATATGTGACAGAGGAATGCTGGCCAGATTTTGATGAACAATCACTTGATGCAGCATTAAGGTCATTTGCATCGCGGAATCGAAAATTTGGGAAAGTCAAATAACTGTTTGAGATCGCTTAGGTCCAACACTGACAATTGATATTGGAAGTTCAAGATAGTCAGAGATGAAGTCTAAATATGCTCTTGCATTCTTTGGCAAATTATTTGGCGAAGTTACGTCATCTATTTCTTCTGACCATCCCTCCATCGATTCAAAAATTGGCTTTGCCGTTGTTAGGCCGCGTGCGTCAGGTATGAATCTAGTGGATTTTGAGCCATCGGGCAACTCATATCCAACACAAATTTTGAGCTCCTCAAAGCCGCTTAAGACATCCAGCAGCATGCAGGCAATTGATGTTGTGCCGCAGATCATTGCTGAATATTTTACAGCTACTAGATCAAGCCAGCCGCACCTGCGTGGTCGTCCGGTGGTTGTGCCATATTCATTTCCCCTAGCGCGAATTTGTTCTCCAATTTCACCAAGGTCTTCGCTCGGAAATGGTCCAGCACCAACACGTGTGCTGTATGCCTTCATGATTCCAACGACTTCATTGATATACTTCCCGGGCAATCCAGTTCCAGAGTGTATTCCAAGTGTAGAGCAATTTGAACTAGTTACGAATGGAAATGTCCCATGGTCTATGTCTAAAAGGCAGGCATTTGCGCCTTCGAATAGTATGGATTTTCCTGACTGTGCATATTCATGTAATTCATAAACAGTATCAGTTATATGAGGTTTAAGTCTTTTTCCATAATTTGCGAACTCTTCTGCTAATGAGATTGGGTCTAGTGGAGGCGCGTCTACTCCAAGAGCAGTGAGCTCGGCGCATCGAATAGAACAAGTAACTTTGAGTTTTTCAAGTAGTACATCGTAATCAAGCAAGTCGCCTATTCGTATTGCTGTTGCTCTATGCACTTTGTCTGCATATGCCGGGCCAATTCCTCTTTTAGTTGTTCCGATTGAATTGTCACCTTTTTCAGCGGCTTCAGATAGTTTTCGCTCTAAAGCTGCGTCATGTTCTTTGTGGTAAGGCATGACGACATGAGCTCGGTTGGAAACTTTGAGATTATCTCCAACTTCTATTCCTCTATCGCGAAGGGTATCAATTTCTTTAATTAGTTGGATAGGGTCAACGACAACGCCATTACCTATAGCGCATAGTTTGTCTTCGTATAATATGCCAGATGGAATAAGGTGTAGTGCATACTTTTCATCTCCTACAACAACAGTATGCCCAGCGTTTGCCCCGCCGTTGTAGCGTACTATTACATCATGTTTAGCAGTGAGTAAATCTACGATTTTACCCTTGCCTTCATCGCCCCATTGAAGCCCAACTATTGCTGTGTTCAGACCATTATTCATTTCCGAAGTATAACGGTGATTTGGGATAATTAGTGCCTTCGAATCACAGTTTCGTTATCATTAATTTGCACAGTAAATTCAACAGGGCCAATTTTGACATGATCAGAATTCATGAGCTTTGCAGTGGTAACTGATTTTCCATTATGCAGAGTCTCAGTTGATGGGTCTTTGTGGTGCAGGTCTATTCGGCTTCCTTTCTGAGTAATTTCACAGTGGATCGGAGATATGGAGGGTAATGCAATATGTAGGTCACAACGGCGACTTCGGCCAATTGAAATGCGCTCTTTTTCTAATTCGAAGGTGCGAATGGTCCCGTCTCTACTAGTCATAATTAATCTAATTGGTATGTTTCCTTGTAGTTCCCATTACTATATATATGTGGCCACAAAAGGTGATATCTCTCTTACTCATTTTACCTATGGTAAAGATTTGTCTCAAGAGCCTGTTAGAGCTCATAAAGAGAGTGTTACAGCTGAAGAGTGGGTTGCCGGGGCCTCAGGTGCTACCTCCCTGTATGTTCATGTTCCTTTTTGTTTTCATAAATGTCATTACTGCGACTTTTTTTCAATAGTCGGCAACGCGTCTCAGCATGAGCTATTTGTTGAAAGAGTTACAAAAGAATTGAAATATTTAAGGCCCTTTCTTGGAGAGATAGAAACAGTTTTTATTGGTGGCGGAACTCCAACTTTATTAAGCGAACCACTTTTGCAGAAGCTAGTATTTTCTATCAAGGAAAATGTAACTTTTTTTAAAGACTATGAGTGGACTATTGAGGCTAACCCTGAAACGGTGAATAGGGCAAAGGCGGATTTACTTGTAAGCGCAGGTGTAAATAGAGTAAGTGTTGGAGCCCAATCATTCAATTTGAAGATGTTAAAAAATCTTGAGCGATGGCACGATCCCGAGAGCGTTGGTATCTCTGTTGGTGCTTTTCGTTCCGCAGGGATTAAAAATATAAATCTTGATTTGATTTATTCGATTCCAGGTCAGACTAAATCAATTTTAAATGAGGATCTTCAGTGCCTTTTAGACTTATCTCCAGAGCATCTTAGTTGTTACACATTAACCTATGAGCAAAATACGCCTTTGTTGCATAGGCTGCATGTTGGAGATGTGACTCGTATTGAGCATGAATTAGAAGCAGAGATGTTAGATATCGTTCAAAATACTTTATCATCAAGTGGTTATTTGCAGTATGAAATTAGTAACTTTGCAAAGTTTGGATATGAATGTAGACATAATCTCTCTTACTGGAATAATAAATATTGGTGGCCTGTGGGGCCTTCGGCATCGGGGCATCTTTATGGAAAACGTTGGAAAAATACTCCTCGCTTGAGCGAGTATCTTGATACTTCAGATCTTTCCCCGGTCATTGATATAGAAGAGCTTGGCATTGATGCCCAGGTAGGAGAATCGTTTATGCTTGGTCTTCGACTTATTAAAGGGATGTCTATTTCTTTAGTTGAGCAGCTACTAGACAGGCCTGAAACAAGATGGCGTAAGAAAGTAATCGAAAATTATCTTGTAAATGGGTATCTTGTACAAGAAGGTAGTTTTTTGCGTTTGAGCTCGGAAGGCGTACGTTTTGCGGATTGCGTGATTTCTGATCTACTAATGCAAGAAGAATCAACAACCGATAGCTCTATAGATGAATAAGTGCTCTGTACAGTTAAGTTGGGTTTTAAGCGCAGTTTTGCTGGCCACTATTTTCTTATTTGGTATTCGCTGGGGGACAAACATTCTTTCGAAAGGTCCTGTATACGATGAGCAGTATATTACTGTTCCTATTGACAATCTGATTAAGTATGGATGGTCGGTGTCAACTGCAATTAACTTTGAAGAAACAAAGGGGCCAGCAATGATTTGGCCTTACGCAATAATTGGCAATTTTTTTGGTGGAACTTTAAATGACCTTCGATTAGTTAGTGTTTGGTCATCAATTTTTGCAGCGGCCTTTTTAGCTTGGTTAGCGCTACTAAGATCTGTTCGTCCTAAGCTCATTATATGGATAACTCTCGGTTGGTTATTGTTGCCTTATAATCTCATCTTTAGTGAAATCGTAATGGGCGAAGTGTCTTATTTGCTACTTGCGTTGATGGCTGTATCTGCATTTGTTTTTGGTGTAGGGAGTCCAGTTAACAAGTCGAAGTGGATTGCTCCTACACTCTACTGTATAGCTCTTGCATTAGCCTTGCATAGTCGGATACATGTTGTCGCCGTTGCTGGAGCGGTATGTTTAACTGCATTTGGACTTCAAGGAAAATCAAGTTGGCCTTGGTGGTTAGCTACTTTTGTCGCGGGTCTTTTGAGAATTCCACTTTGGTATCACTGGGGCGGATTGGTTAGCCCTCAGTATCAAGCTCTTCATGGCTTAGGTTTTCGGCTGGAGAGTCTTTCTTATCTTGCGGCTGCTATGGTTCCATTTGTAGGAATTTTCGCTCTTGAAGGATGGCGCAGGGTAAAGGCAAGGCCTTCTATTATGATGGCATTTATAGTTGGTTTTTTCCTTGTCATTATTGCGATGCCAGATCTTTATGTTCCAGAAACAATTGACTTGACAGCAAATAACTCTCGATTTCAAGGGATAGCTGCGACACTAGTTAAAAAAATATCCTCTGAACTTTTGGTTCAACAAATTACGCTTGCATTACTCGCCGGTTTGGGTCTTTCTGGTCTTATTGGTCTTTGGCATTGTCGAGATAAAGCAACTCTTTTAACCTCATTGACATTTTGGTCAATGTTATTAGGTTGGAGTTTATATGCACTTACGCGCGGCTTCGTCTTCGATAGATTTCTTCTTACTTGGGCTTTTTTGCTTCCTATTTTATGGGTGCAACTTTTGCCTCGCGGACTGAGATGTGTCCAGTATGCAGGGCTGGCATTTATCGCTGCTTATCTTGCAGCAATCTGGCTCAATTAAATTATTCGAATGCTTATGCTGTAGGGTCAATAATGCCACTTGGTGCGTTATCTGTAGTAGTGGCAGGTGCGCCATCTTGTCCTTGAGCAGCTACGAGTTCAGCTATTTGTACGAATCTGCTTTGCAACTCTTGTGTAAGTTGTTTGATCTCAGTTGTTTCTTCTTCTGATAAGTTGCCGTTAGTTTTTTCTTGGAGCATTTGCAGAAGGTCAATTGCAAATTTGGAACCCTCAAGATCGACCATAACACCTTTTCCAGAGGGGTCCTGGTGCATGCCTAGCCCCATAAGTGCTTGGGAAGCAAGGATTCCAAGTAGGCCTCGAAAGTTAGGTTCTGGCATCTGCCTCGCCTCAGCTTTTTGTTCAGCTTTTTGTTCAGCTTGTGAAAGTTTTTCTTTTTCTGCTTGAGCTTCAGCTTTCCAGTCGCTGTCTACTTGAATTTTTGGTTCTTGAGGTGAATCGGATGACATAGGTAACTCCAAAAAGGTTGTTGATAAATTATGTAATGTGACAGTATATTCTACTTCGTGACGTACAATATAGTAATGATGATTCGATGTATTCCCTTTCTCCTTGCATCATTCTGCCTTGGCTGCTCAAGCAAGATGGATGTGATCACAGAAAAAACATCATACGTTCAGGTGTCCGACTTTGTTTCAATTCTTCCCGCAGAGCCCCCTCGATTAGATGTCCCAGTAGAAGCGGAAGTTCTTTTGAACAGCGAGTTGAATACAACCACAGCTCTTGTTGAGGACGAAGAATATTCACTTGAAGAATTTAATGACTCTATGACACCAGGCTCAGTGGGAGTTCCATTGACTGTTGAGGCGCTTGTTGGCCAAGTAAATGGTCGGCCAGTTTACGCTAATACAGTACTTGAGCCTATTGCAGATCAAATTGGAGCAGTTGCTTCGAAAATGAGTCGGTCTGAACTTGCTGATGAGATTCGAAACGCGCTGTACTCGGAACAGGAACGAATGGGCACAACTTTGAGGGGTGGGAGAGTTTATGAACTTGTCATTACTGATCTACTTCTTTCAGAAGCATTAGCTGGCATGTCGGAAGCCCAGTCTTATGGTTTGATGGGAATAGTCGCGCAAATGAAAAGTGATCTCGCTTCAACTCGTGGCGGTAGCGAATCAGCAATGCGTGAAGAATTAGAAAATCAACTTGGCGTTTCTGTAGATGAGTTTCTTAAATTGCAGCGGGATCAAATATTAATTGATGCTCTTTATCGGCAAAAAATTTGGCCGCGAGTAAACATTACTTGGAGAGATATTCAGCGAGAATTCGAGCAGGTTTCTTTGATTCGAGAAGTAGTAGAAGAAGATGTTGAGCGAACTGATGCGATTTTAGCTGCTCTTAGGCAAGGTGTGCCTTTGAGCGCAATTGACGAAGCAAAAGGCTCAGTTGCTATAGGGATGATTCGAGAAAAAACTGAAGGTGGTCGAATTAATGAAATCGAACAAGCATTTAATGATGGTCTCAAATTTTCAGAGGTAGCTGAAATGTTCGGTTTTCCAAATCGAGGTCGATGGGAGAATTTTGAGCTTGGAATAGGCGGTATTAAGGATATACAAGTTTCATCAAAGATAAAAGAGAAGTTAATCGATCGTTCTAAAGGCGAATTCATAGAACCCTTTGAACTTGGCTCCAGTACAGTATGGCTTTCAATACTTGAAGTTCAGAAACCTATCTCACTTTATAATCGTAGGGTACAGATTGAATTGAATAACGCTCTTCGGTGGGTGAGATTCAATAGAGAAAAGAATAGATATGTCGAGTCACTTTGGGGTGAAGGTAGTCTTGAAGAAGTTAAATCAATGGCTGAACGTGTAGCTAATATAGCTGTTCGTAGATATCAATAATACTTGGCCTAGATATAGCTTATTACGGCCTTTGATTTATCTTTAATAAAATTAGAGTACCAAATGTCTTGTCTTTGACTGATATCTATGTTTTCGAGTTATTTATTAAGGCGAATAAAATCAGTTTTTTCAGTTTTTTTTGCCATATTTAAAAGATATAAATCGTTTATCATCTGAATACTTTAATAAAGGGATTTGAATTTATGTTTCTACATTCTATTAAAAAACTGCAAATCGTTACTGCATCGGTACTTATGATAATTTCAAGTAGTGCTCTTGCCCAGCCATCTGGTAGAGGCGGCGGTGGTTATTCAATGATGTCTGCTGGTGGCATGAGTCCAGACTATTTACTTCGTGATTTGCCAAGATTTCAGGCAGGTCTAGATCTATCAGATGAACAGTCAATTATTGTTGAGCAGATTCTTCGTGACTATGATGAATCATTTCGTGAAGCATCTGATTCTAGTAGAGAGTCTATGAGGGGTATTTTCTCTTCTATGTGGGGCGGTAATGATGGTTCTGATGATCCTCTACGAGCTGAGCGGGATGAATTACGTGCGCGCTCGCGAGAGATTCGAGAGAAGTTAGATTCGGCTCGTAAGCTTGGCGATGAAGATGGCATGAAAGATCTTACTAATAGATTGAATAGTGAGTTAGAAGAAATCCGAGCTCAAGAGCAAGAAATAAGAATGGAACAGTGGCAATCACCTGAGCGTCAAGCTTCATTTGAGGAAGTTACACTTCTTGTCCAAGATCAACTTCGTTTAAAAAGGCAAATGCGAGATGAATTTGAAGGTGATTTAGTAGCAATATTGACTGAAGGACAACAGGATTTTTGGCCTCCTTTACAAAGGCAGTTAATACGAGATCGTTTGCTTCCTCAAGGTCGCCTTAGTGGTGAATCAGTGGATATTATGTCATTGGTTGAACAGCAAGAGTTTAGTGATGAAATTTTAACGCAATTGCTTCCTGTTTTAAATGATTGGGATTTATCAGTAACTCCTGCTCTTACTTCTCGTGATGATCACATGGTTCAAAATCAAGGTTTGTTAATGACCTCCTTTAGCACTATGGATATGTCAGAAGGTGTAAGTGTAATGAAGACTCAGGCTAAGCTTGCGGAATCAGTACGTGATATAAATGATGATACAGTAACTCAGATAGTTCTTTTGTTGCCATCTGAAGAAGGTAAAGCTTTTAATGATTATGCAAAAGAGCGTGGTTATCCCCGAATTTACCGACCAGGCAGAACAGAGCGCGCTTATCAAGGTGCTATGGAATTGGAAGGTTTAGATCCGGAAATACTTACTGTAATCAAGGAGCTTTATTCTGGCTTATTGGGTGAATTGATTTATGCAAATGAACAAATACTTTCAGCTACACATCGCTGGGAATCTCAGGAGCAAATCGATCGAATGAATCGTTTTGCATCAAGGATGTCTGGCGGCAACTCAGAGCGTAGTGAAAGCCCAATAGAAAAAGCGGAAGAATCAAAGCGTGTTATTGAAGATAATTATCTTGAGCAGCTACGCATGCTTTTGACAGAAGAGCAAATAGAAGCACTAGGCGGACTTCAGAAGCGCGAAGAGCGTAATCGTGGTCGTGGTAATAGGGGTGGTGATGCTGGAAGTGGACGCGGTGGCGGAGGTTTTGAAGGCGGTCGAGAAGAATTCATGAACAGGTTTGATAAAGATGGTGATGGCAATATAAGCGAATCTGAAAGAGAAGAAATCAGAGAATACTTCCGAAACAATGGTGGTCAGGGTGGTGGCTTTGGCGGCGGTAGAGGCGGCGGTAGAGGCGGCGGTGCAGGTCAAGGCGGCGGCGGTCGTGGTGGACAGGGTGGCGGTGGGGGTCGCTAAGAATTTGAAATTAATTTATTCATTAAGAACCAATCACTAGATTGGTTCTTATTTTTTAGTAACTTTATTTCCCAGTTGTCCACAGGCTGCCATTGCATCTCTTCCGAGTGTAATTCTTCTTCTAACAAACTGCCCCGTTGATTTTGCAATGCGAACAAATCTTTCAACAGACTGCTCTGAGGGTGCAGGCCACGGGCTATCTTCTCGAGGATTGTATGGGATTACATTTAAACCACATCCAATAGGTTTTAAAAAGTCGCAAATTTCTATCGCATTCTTATCAGAATCATTTACTCCCGGTATTAAGACATACTCTGCTAAAACACCGCCGCAATCATGCCGAGGGTAAGACAGAATTGCATCTCTCAGTTGTTCCATTGAAACCGCTCGTGCAAGTGGCATTATTTCTTTTCTTATTTTATCATTTGGCGCATTAATTGAAAATGCAAGCGATAGTCGCTTGAAGCCATCTGTTCGTGCCATAGCAGCAAGCAATTTAATACCTTCAACTCTTCCAACAGTTGAAACGCATATTCTCGAACTAGCAATGGCTGGACCATTGTTATCAGAAAGGATTTCAATGGCCGGAATTACAGAATCTAGGTTTTCAAGTGGTTCTCCCATTCCCATAAATACAATGTTGTCGATCTTAGTTTGAAGTGCATGATTTGCGGCATGCCATTGGGCGACAATTTCTGCGGTAGTAAGGTTTCGAAGTAGGCCCATTTGTGCGGTTTGGCAAAAATGGCAACCCATAGCACATCCAACCTGAGAAGAAACGCAGAGCGTATGTCTTTTTTTCTTAAATCCGTGAATCGGCAGGATTACAGACTCAGTTTCTAGTCCATCATTGAGCTTAAGTAAAAATTTAGTAGTTCCAGAATCATTAACTACTTTGGAGGGGGTGACAGAAGTTTCAGCATATTCTGGGCTGGTGTTATTTCTATAAAAAGATCGCCATGCTGTGATATCACAATTCTTGCTATGTATGCCTAACATGTCGTACAAGATACTAGAATATAAAGGATGGAACAAAGCACTTTAGGCGAACGTAGGAAACCAGCTGTATTTATTACAGGAGCAGGTGGCGAAGTGGGCCATGGCCTTATTTCAGAATTAAGTGGCGAAAGTCAAACTGATATTGTCGCAACTGATTTGCGTGATTTAGAGCAAGGATTACGAGAGCAATGTTCTGCTACATATTTAGCAGATGTATGCGACCGAGATGCCCTAGATCGTTTGTTGGCAATGTATCAAATCAAAGAAATATACCACTTGGCAGCAGTACTTAGTACTCGCGCAGAGCTTGCACCTGAAGTTGCGCATCAGGTCAATGTTAGTGGCACGGTTAATATATTGCAAATAGCCGCTGAACAAGGGCGAATGTCCGGGGAGCCAGTTAAGGTAGTTTTTCCAAGTTCCATTGCGGCATTTGGTTTTAGCTCACTTGAGGAGAAGACTAGAGCTGGTGCTGTAAGCGAATACCAATTTTGTAAGCCTTCTACAATGTATGGCTGCAATAAATTGTACTGCGAGCATCTGGGACGTTATTACGCTCACTCTTACCGTCAGCTAGCACAAGATAGTGTTCAGGGTAAAGATAAGAATCGTGGCGTCGTTGATTTTCGTTGCTTACGTTATCCTGGACTGATTTCAGCAGAAACAGTTCCGACTGGCGGAACGAGCGACTTTGTTCCAGAAATGCTTCATGCAGCGGCTCGCGGCGAAGCGTATACTTGTTTTGTTCGTGAGGACTCTCGAATTCCCTTTATGACTATGCAAGAAGCAATTGAGGCAACATTAAAATTATCTTCGGCGCCTCGAGAAAAACTCACACAAATTGTATATAACATTTCGAGTTTTAGCCCCTCAGCGGGTGAAGTCGCAGAGCTTGTAAAACAATATTTTCCTAAAGCAGAAATTACATTTGAACCTGATGAGCGTAGGCAGGTGATAGTTGATTCATGGCCAGAAGCCCTTGATTGCTCCGCTGCGATAGAGGATTGGGGTTTTACAGCAAAGTACGATCTTCAGGGAGCTTTCGAAAATTATCTTGTCCCTCGTATAACAAAGCAATATGAAAGTGCATCATGACTGTAAATAATTCATCATTTATCGATCGTTCTTCAGAAGTCCTGTCTCACTTAAAGGAGACTGGGCAATTGAAACAATTGCAGATGATCGAATCTCCAATGGGTCCTAGAATTACTATTCGCGATCGCGGAGAAGTTGATTGTTTTTGTTCAAATAATTATCTTGGGCTTGCAAATCATCCCGATGTTGTGGAAGCAGGCGTTGCAGGACTACGTCAATATGGAGCAGGTACCTCTTCGGTGCGTTTTATCTGTGGGACATTTGCTCCCCATCAAGCTCTTGAAGAGAGTATTGCAAATTTCTTAGGCGTTGAAGCAAGTTATACGTTTGTTTCCTGCTGGAATGCAACTGAAGCTTTATTCCCAACAATTTGCCAGGATGGCGATGTTATTGTTTCGGATGAATTAAATCATGCTTGCATAATTGATTCGATGCGTCTTACGACGTCAATTCATCGTGATGTTTCAAAATGTATTTACAAGCATAGTGATATGAAATCGCTTCGCGAGGCTTTAGTTAAAGCTGCAGATAAGTGTTCTAGTGCAGGTTCTATATTTGTAATTACGGATGGCGTTTTTTCAATGGAGGGAGATATTGCCTTACTTCCTGATATTCGAAAATTATGCGACCAATTTGGAGCAGTTCTTGTTGTCGACGATTCGCACGGTACCGGTGTAATGGGAGACACAGGCAGAGGTACACATGAGTACTATGGCATGGCTGGCAGCGATATTGATATCTTTACTGGAACACTTGGCAAAGCCCTAGGTGGTGGCGCAGGCGGTTATGTAGCTGGTAAATATGAAGCTATTGAATTATTGATTCAACGAGGACGTCCGACATTGTTTTCAAATGCATTGCCAGTCACAGTTGCATGTTCTGCAAAAGCGGCTATTGACACTCTGGATACAAATCCAGGCTTAGTTCAGAAGCTTCGCGATAATGTCGCAGCTGCTCGCAAGGGCATCAGTGAAGTAGGTTTTGAGGTACTAGAATCTCCGACTGCAATTTGCCCAATAATTGTTGGTGAAACTGCAACTGCTATTGAGATGAGTAATAAATTATTGGATTTAGGTTGCTTTGCAATTGGATTTGGTTATCCGGTTGTCCCTGAAGGTACCGCTCGGATTAGAGTTCAAATTTCAGCCGCTCATAATCAAGAGCATATAAATCGATTATGCCTAGCCCTTAATCAATTAAGAGCCACTCTATAGTTTTTCTTCGCGATATTCAATTATGGCTTTCGCTTTAGATTGTCCCACACCCGGTAAGGTTACCAGTTGCTCAATGGTGGCTGAGTTTAAGTCTATTCGCTGCTGTAGGCGTGCAGTTTCGCTTCCATTACTGCTTTCTCCACTCAAGTCCTGAGCGTTAACTGCCGGCGCTTGAAGGGCTAAAGCTGAAAGTACGAGTAAACCTGATATTAACTTTTTCATCATCTTTCCTTGTATGCAATCCTAAAAACATTTTCGCCTTTAATGATG
>CAJWSE010000020.1 GCA_913046275.1 uncultured Phycisphaerae bacterium
CGTGTGATTGTGTCTACAACAGAGTGCTTGTATGTCGTAGGTATTGCGCCAGATGAATTGCGTATATTAAAAAAAATAGACTTGCCTAATGTTCTTGATGCAGAAGTTCTATCCTCAAATTATCTTGCCGTTTGCGGTGATTTCGGTCATGGTGTATTGCGTCTAGAAGATGACCGTGGTGGCAAAGGCGGAGAATTGCTCAGGGTAGTCCCTGCATTTACTCAGCTAGAAGCAGGCGAATATGACCATCGCGGTATCCAAGTGCCTTCAGGCAAAGCTTCTGTGTACTATAGTTTTGATCATGGATACAGCGTTTCACAATCCCCCGCTGTAAGTATTGAGGCCCCTCAAGAAGCGGTTGTGCTTGGACTTTCAGCAGAAGTGAATTTAGATGGTGATGTCATTGTCCACAACTCAGTAGGCGTCAGTTCTACACTTGTCCTGAAATCAAAAGCAACGACGATTATTCCTAATGCTGGCAACTTTTGGGTAGGCACTCAGGATGGAATCTTTGTGTTTGGTAGAAATACAAGTGGTGATTGTGAAGAGCTTGGAAGTATTGATCTTGCAGGCCCTATTGTGCAACTTGTTCCACTCTTTGATGGTGCGGTTGCTTTTGTTTCAAAGCATGGCACCATAGGCATTATTGAACGATCTCAAGATATTGCATTTGAGCAGTAAAGTGTGCAAATGCCATCTTGCTTACATGTGCTGCCGCGTTTTTTGCAAACTTCTCTACCGTGTCGAATAAGCAGGTGGCTTAACATGGTCCAATTTTTTTGAGGAAACAATTTCATTAAATCTTGTTCAATTTTAACGGGGTTTTTTTCCTTGCTTAAGCCAAATCTATTTGCAAGTCTGCCTACATGAGTGTCTACAACTACTCCGTCATTTTTATGAAAGGCATTTCCAAGAACTACATTCGCAGTTTTTCGAGCAACACCACGAAGCTTAATCAGATCTTTCATATTAGATGGTACTTCCCCTCCAAAATCTTCGATGATCATCTTGGCTGACATCTGAATTGATTTCGCTTTGCTGTGGAATAGGCCAATAGAAGAAATGAATGGTTCAATTTCATTGGTTGTTGCATTTGCATAATCTTCAACATTTTGAAATGTTTTGAAGAGCGCGGGTGTAGCCTTGTTAACTCCAGCATCTGTTGCCTGCGCCGAAAGTATTGTTGCGAAAAGTAGCTCCAGTGGCGTATTGTAATTAAGTGCACAGTGTGCATCTGGATAGCGTTTATGTAAGGCTGCATATATCTTCGTCGCTTTGTTTTTGGTCATGGTTTAAGAGGAACTCCTTTGGACCAGGTTGTGCCATGAGACCATATTTCTTGTTTCCAGATAGGGGCTCTTTGTTTAAGTAAATCTATCATGAATCGGCAAGATCTGAATGCGTCCGCCCTGTGCATGCTGCTTGCTGCAATAACTATACTGGCGTTGTTTATTTCTACGCGACCAATACTATGCGTTAATCGTATATAGCCTATAGAGAACCTGTGTATCGATTCAGTCGCAAGTTCAATAAGTGTTTTTTTAGCCATTTCTTCATAGCACTCATATTCGAGGGCAATCAAAGAGCCTTGGTCATTATGTTCTTCAGGTCTTGTCCTACCAATAAATACGCACTCGCCGCCGCATCCTATCAAAGGTAAAATACTAGCAGATGGGACATCTATTGGGCCTTGAATTAATTGGATAGATATTTGATCATCAGTCATTAGATAATTATCTTACTATATGAGTAGTACTGTAAACTGCTTAAATGTCACGCGGAGAAAAAAAATGAGTGTATCGATTGCAGTTCTTACGGTAAGTGACACGCGAAGCTCTGATTCAGACTTTAGTGGAAAGTGCATTACAGAAATTCTTACAGCGGCGGGTCATATCGTGAATACTAAAGCGATTGTTAAGGATGAAGAGTCGGATATACAATACGTTATTGGTAAATGGTTGAAAGAAGGTTTTGTCGATGTTATTGTTGTAACAGGTGGCACAGGGCCTTCAATTAGAGACGTTACTCCAAATGCAATCGTTCCTATGTTTACATCTAGGATGCCTGGATTTGGGGAGTTATTTAGGCAATTAAGTTATGATGAGATAGGTTCCGCGGCAATGCTCAGCCGGGCAGATGCAGGTTGGATAGATCAGGGGCTAATTAGGATTCCAGTTTTTTTATTACCCGGTTCTCCGCATGCAGTTCGCTTAGCTATTACAGCATTAATTGAGCCTCAATTAAATCACTTAATGCAAATTTGTAGTCAAGAGCAAAAACCATGAAAATTGTGCATGGTGTTGATATTGTAGATGTAGCACGTGTTGCGTCGATGTTACAGAATCATGGACAGTTGTTTGTCGATCGTTGCTTTACGCTTGCAGAACAAAAAATATCTGAAGTTAACTCTGAGGAAATGAAAGTGCAACGGTATGCAGCTCGATACGCGGCAAAGGAAGCGGTTCTTAAAGCTCTAGGAACGGGGCTTGCTGGTGGGATTCAGTGGATTGATATTTGTATCATTCGGGAAGATGGTCCACCTATGGTAGAGTTATCAGGAAAGGCGGCAGAATTAGCTGAGCAACTTGGCATAACAGAATGGAAATTAAGCCTGTCACATTCAGGCGGAATAGCGATTGCAAGCGTGATAGGAATAGGAGGATTGCATGAGTAAGAAAAAAGGCCCTGCACTATACGAGCTTATTTCATCTAAAAGAAATCCAAATGAAGTAGATGCATCCTTAGGTCAAGGGCATATGGATGATGTAGACTTAGAAAGAAATGTTCTAACGCCTGGTAGATCTATTCGTATTTCAATTGGTACGTTTGGAGTTATTGTCGCAGTTGGTATAGCAATAATAGTTATTTCATACACAATGGGCTTTCGGAAGGGTTCAGCAATTTCTAGAGAAGACTACGCAAGTCGCCTTTTTGAAGAGATTCCTTCTCCAGTGATTACTGAGCAAATTAACCCGTCAGAAGCAGTCCTCCAGACGGCAGCAGGCGCCTCAAGTGGCCCAGGCACTATTTTGAGCGATCCGCGTCAGACAGGAGCTTATTATTATGTGCTTATGGAGGTCGCAAAGCCTGCCGCAGTGCAATTTGCCACTTTCTGTAGGCAAAAAGGACTTGAAACTTATGTCGTTTCAGGCAACAATACGCGACTTCACAAAGTTATTGCATTGCCTGGTTCGGTAGATAGGCAATCTTCTGCGTTGATGGGTGTTCGTTCCACGATTCTTGCAATCGGGCAAGAATGGGCGAATACAAAGGGTAGTGATTTAAAAGATGCGTATTTAAGCATTAAGAAATAAAACTGTTAGGAATTAAATTATGAGTCTTCATCGAAGTTTGAAAACAAAACCTGCTGGACTAAACCAACACCGGAACGTTCTTACTCGTGCTGAACGTATTGAGATGCTTTCAAATGATGATAAGTACACAGAAGAAAGCTCGCCCATTGGTCTTCCAAAAGTCGGTAGCCGCAAAATGAAAGTTGCAGGCAAGAAGAAGAAGACTGATGATGAGGGTGCTGAAGAGTCAGGTGACGAATAGCATTGTCTTCGTCGCTCGACATTGAGCGTCTTCTTTCAGCACGCGTAAAAGATATTGAAACTTCGGGTATTCGTCGTGCGTGGGCTCTTGCTCAGGCATGCAAAGATCCTATCAATTTGTCAATTGGGCAACCTGATTTTGATGTAGCGGCTTCAATTAAGGAAGCTGCAATTAAAGCTATTCAAAATGACCTTAATGGATATACACAGACAGCTGGTATTAATCCACTTCTCGATACTGTTCATCAACGATTAAATGGCCAATATGGTTGGGAGTTTGGTGAACAGTCAAATCTCTCTGCAATGGTTACTTCTGGTACAGCCGGTGCATTGACCCTTGCTTGCTTGGCAGTACTAGGCCCTGGTGATGAGATAATAGTCCCTGATCCTTATTTTGTGATTTATCCAACTTTAGCACGTATCGCTGAAGCAAAAGCAGTTCTTTGTGATACATATCCCGACTTTAGAATGACTGCAGAACGAATTGAAAAATGTATCACCGCTAAAACGAAAGCAGTACTGATAAATTCACCAGCCAATCCAACAGGGGTAGTTTTGAATGCAAAAGAAGTTGAAAATATCGCAATACTTTGTCGAGATAAAGGAATTCTTCTTATAACTGATGAGATTTATGATGAATTCGTATTTCCCCCTGTAGTGCATTCAAGTCCGGCAGAAACAAGCGAAGATGTACTCATTATTCGAGGTTATGGAAAGACCTACGGATGTACGGGGTGGCGTATGGGTTATGCGGCTGGACCAAGAGTCCTTATCGATAGTATGTTGAAATTACAACAACAAACTTTTGTTTGTGCTCCATCGGTTATGCAGCATGCGCTCCTTGGTGCATACGATATCGATTTATCTCCATTGATTACCCGTTTTGCAAATCGTAGAGATATGGTTGTTGATTTGTTAGGAGATATTACTGAGGTGATTGTCCCAGATGGTGCGTTTTATGCTTTCCCAAAAATTCCAGAACGGCATAATATGTGTGGCATGGAATTTATTTCAAAAGCAGTTGAGCATGATGTTCTTGTTATTCAAGGTGGCGTGTTTTCAAATTTTGACACTCATTTTAGGATTAGTTATGCAGTGCCAGAAAATAAGCTTGAATCTGGTCTGCGTACACTGCGTTCGCTGCTCCAATAATTTAAAAAGGCCCCGTCGGCGAGGCAAAGCAACGCCGACGAGGCGGAGGGGAGAAAGATTTCTCCTAAGTCGACAGAATGGCCAAGTTAGCATGAGTGAAAGTTAAATTAGGGTAAATGAAGCTTCAAAAGCTGCGATTTGAGCTGATGAGGAGTACATTTTGTCAATTATATTTTTGCTTGCTCGGCCCAGTTGCTTCGCTAAAACAGGATCTTCCAGTAACCGTGATATAGAGTAATCCCAATTGTGTTCAACGATAAGAGCTGTTTCTTCATCAATGAGCATGTCATATCCGGGAATCTCTGTGGTGACAATTGGAATACAGGCAAGCATTACTTCAAGGACTATTGTTCTTAGTGGCATTGTACTTGAAGGAAGAAGGACTAAATCAGAATCGGTAATGAGGGCTCGAAGCTCGTCCATTCCGCGCAAGCAAGTAACTCTGTCGAGCATCTCTACTTGTTCAATCATTTTCCAGACTTTGTGTCGTTGTTTACCGGTATGTTCAATAAAGATATGTATATTTGGAAACTGTCGGAGAGATTCAAGGATAATTTTTGTAGTTTTTACGTTGTCTCCACCATTTAATATTGAAATGCAACGTTTTGGTTTTGCTGTTGCAGTTATATGTCCATTAGATGTTGCTGCGCCAATTGGTACAAGCGCGACTCTTTCTTCGCCAACTCTATGAGCAATAGTTCGCTCAATTGTTGGGGTTGGTGCAAACCATCTCCAAATAGGTGAATTTCTTTTAAGTCTCTTCGCTTCTCGCATTGAGACAATTTCACTCAATATCGGCGCATTAACTTCCTTGTGTATATCAAGTGCAATTTGTAGGGCATCATTTCCAAAGGCTACTATGACTTCAATGTCTAGTTTTTTAAGTTGGTTGACAATCTTGTCTCTTCGTGCTCCACGTAGAAGAAAGGGTACAGGCATGATGGTTGGAATTCGATGCGTTAAAGATACAGGTTGTTCATGTTCAGGAATTATATTGTCGATAGTTTGTGGGACAATTCTAACAATATGATTCCCATCATTTAAAAGCCCAACAATAAAACGATTTAGCATTGCGTGCTCTTGATCTATTCTGTTTTGAGACATAATCATCGCAATATTCATGATTAGATTACTCGTGATTCTTGTAAGGGCTGAAGTGAAGAAGCCATTTGCTGTGTAATTGAAGTTGGTTTTCTAGTAATTAAATCAACAAGTACCCACAATGTTTTGCATATGCATACAACCCTACAAGGTTCATCAATAGCATGAATGTAAGTAGTTCTCCATGATTTAACGCGACGAACATCTTCGACCCAAGTTGTTAGTCGTAAACTGTCTGATGCTGTCGCTTCACTACAGTAATCAATTTCGTGTCGAGCGACGAACCACATGATATCTTGGCTAATAAGCTTTTTGCGTTCCATATTGCATGCATCACAATGTAATTGAGATGCTTTGTCAATCCATCTTAAGTATTCGATATTATTTATATGATTAACTTCATTGCTTGATTGTTCCTTATTAATTTCTATGTTGCATTGAAATGGAGATGGGTGTGTTGCCTCAGCAAATGAAATGTAATCAATCTTTGTAGTTGGGTAGATGATAAGATTATTCATGCTTTTAAATTCCGAAGATATTCCCAAGTATAAATACCTGCAGTATGGCCATCAGAAAAAGTGAATTGAATCGCATAATTTCCAACAAGTTTTGCATCTTGAATTGAGATTGGTCCAGATGGCGAGTTGGGTAATATGGCTAGTGGGTTTGATGTCAATTCCTCACGGGTTTGTTTAGCATCTGCAGATGGTGACATCTTTCGAAGAAGGGCGCAAGAGAGGAATGAAGAGGTTCCATCGCTCCAAATAATACTGAGTCCATCATTCTTCTTAATATCAATTGTGTTTGGAGCAAGAGCCATGTCTAGGATTCTACTATGATGCACCATATGACATGCACTGCTCCATCAGATCGTTTGTGTAAAGCAATCGATTCAGTCTGTACACCTCTTTGCGTGGGGCTTGACCCTGTAATTGAAAAATTGCCAGAAGAGTTGCAGGTTCTTCCAGAAAAAGAAGCATTCGGTGCCTTTTGTTTAGGAGTTCTGGATGCAATTGAGGGTATTGCTGCGGCAGTTAAATTTCAATCAGCTTGTTTTGAACGAATTGGTTCACAGGGAGTCCAATTGTTAGGTGAATTGAGGCAGCATGCGCACTTAAAAGGTCTTCAGGTAATTTTGGATGCAAAGAGAGGCGATATCGGAATAAGTGCGGAACATTATGCTCAGGCAGCAACAGCAGATGGTCCTTGTGATTGGATTACAGTAAATCCTTATTTAGGCGTTGATGGTATAGAGCCATTTCTTGAGGCTGGGCTTGGTGTTTTTTGCCTTGTTCGGACTTCCAATCTTGGTGGTGACGCAATTCAAAAACAGTGCCTTGAAGATGGTCGAAGCGTTGCAGATTCAGTTGCAGATCTGCTCACAGAATTAGGTTCCAATTACCTTGGAAGCAATGGTTGGAGCAATCTTGGTGCTGTTGTTGGTGCGACCAAGCCAATCGAAGCGCATGAGCTTCGAGAGAGAATGCCAAGTCAAATATTTCTAATGCCAGGTATTGGTGCTCAGGGCGCGACAGTGAATGATGTCGCATCGTGTTTTGGCAATGGTTACGGTGCACTTGCTACTGCAAGTAGAAGCGTGATTTATCCTCGAGCTAATCAAGATTGGCAAACGGATATAGCTAACGCATGCAAGAATTTGCAAGAAGATCTCAAAATGAATCAATTAAAATGAATAAAACAGCGGTCATCATTATTAGCATTTGTTTAACCATTCTGTTTGGAGTTCCACTTTTCTTCCAAGTGGATATGGTTGAGCCTGGATTTGATGCGAAGAAAGTGATTATTATTTCGCCTCATAATGAGCAAATCAGGCATGAATTTGGGCATGGTTTTTCTGTTTGGCATAAAAATAAATTCAATGAAGAGGTCAAAGTAGTTTGGTCTGTACCTGGCGGAACAAGCGAAATTCGTCGAATGCTTCAGTCGCAATATGCCCATGCAATTGAGTCTGGGGAAGAACCAGGTGGTGAAGCAGACTTAGTGTTTGGCGGGGGTTCTTATGAGCATGGTGTACTAAAGAAAAAAATAATAAAAAATTTTGATGGAGAAGAGGTCAGTACGACAATTACTATTCCAGCGCCCATTGAACCTCAATTGCTTCAGCAAGTATATGGTGAAAATGTCATTGGTGATATTACTCTCTATGATCCAGATGGCTATTGGCATGGCTTAGCACTGTCTGGTTTTGGGATTGTGTACAACAATGAGGTACTGGCTGAGCTGGGCGTTGAATCACCTCAAGGCTGGGAGGCACTATGTAATCCGCAGATGTTTGGAAAGCTTGCTCTTGTAAATCCTGCACAGTCAGGATCTGTTACAACTGCGTTTGAAGCTATTCTTAAGAATTTAGGCTGGAAAAAGGGTTGGCAGGTACTTCGGCGAGCGGCGGCTAATGCAAGATATTTTTCTGCGAGTAGTTTGAAGCCTCCTGCAGATGTGAGCCAGGGCGATGCTGCGATGGGAATTTGTATTGATTTCTATGGACGGTACCAATCTCAGGCAGTAAAAAGCAGCGGTGGTGGCGAACGTGTGGGTTATATTGATCCGCCAAGCGCAACAATGATTGATCCTGACCCAATCTCTTTGCTTCGTGGTGCGCCTAATAAGGCGATTGCTTTACGGTTTATCAGATACTGCATGACACCAGAAGCACAAGCATTATGGCAATTCTCAGCAGAAGAAGAACATCAGGACGGCCTTGGTCCTGATACATTTGATTTGCGAAGAATGCCTGTGCGCAGAGAAATGTATTCGAAGTATATGGATCGAATGGTTGATAAAGTGAATCCATACGAAACAGCCAAACCCGCTCCTTATCCAGATCGTAATATGAGGACTTTTATTGCACCACTCTTTTCCGCAATGGCAATGGATTACCATCACGAACTAGTAGAGGCTTGGGGTGCTATCATTCGTCATCCTTCTTATCCAAAAACTATATCATTAATAACGTCTACAGATGTGAGTGACCCCGTCCTAAAAGAAATGTTGCTCGAGTTCGATAAGATGCCAAAATTTGAAACAGATTTGCATAATGAAATATCAATGAATACTACAGAAAATAGGAAGGTATTGAAATATGGTTGGCTTCGTGATGGCTGGAAAGATGAGGGGCTATGGAGTCCTGAAGATCATGGAATTCAGGAATTTCGTAGGGTTGCGGCGAGATTTTTCCAAAATCAATACCAGACCGTGCTTTACACGAAAGAATAATGTCTGAGGCTGCATCTATCTTGACAATTGGTGATGAGTTGCTATTTGGAGATAGAGTAGATACAAATGGTCCTTGGCTATCTTCACAACTCTCAGCACTTGGTATTAATACTTTGGAGCATTGTTCTGTTCCAGATAACATTGATTTAATTGCCTCTGCAATTAATCGACTTGCAAATGCAAGTCAGATCTTGCTTGTTACTGGTGGTCTTGGGCCAACTAAAGACGATAGAACAAGAAAAGCATTCGCGGCAGCTTTAGGTGATGAACTAATTTTTGATCAAGATGCGCATCAGTCAATGTTGACCTATTTTCAGAAACGAGAGGCAGTGATGCCTAAGGTAAATGAAGTGCAGGCGTTTCGGCCATACACAGCTACGTGGATTCCAAATATACATGGCACTGCTCCAGGATTGAATGCAACTCTTAATGGCTGTGACGTGTATTGTTTTCCAGGTCCGCCATCTGAGTTACAGCCTATGTTTGGCAGGATTGTTGAAAACATGGATCTTGCACTTAAATGCAATTCTCCAAGGCGTATTATGGAGCTTCATGCTTGGGGATTGCCTGAATCAATCGCGGGCGAAAAGATTAAGGATTTAATGGATGAAAAAGATCCTTCTGTTTCAATTTTAATAGGTCGTAGCGGCATTACTGCACGAGTAATATCATCTCTTAATGAAACTTCTGAAGAAGTAATTGTTGAAATCAAAAAAAGATGGAGTCCTTGGATTTATGGAAGTAATGAAGAAACACTAGCTTCTTCATTAGGGAACATCTTAAATGGTTCCCTGGCAACAGCAGAGTCTTGTACGGCGGGTCTTATAGGTGATCTTATAGGCCAAGTTCCAGGAGCAAGTGATTGGTTTCTGGGTGGCTGGATAACTTACAGTAATGAATTAAAGCAAACTCAACTTGGTATCGAGCCCAATTTACTAGAACAGTACGGCGCTGTCTCATGGCAAGTTGCCAAAATGATGGCGGAATGCGCTTGTGTTAAGAGTGGTTCTTCAGTCGGCCTAAGCACTACTGGAATCGCTGGTCCAACTGGTGGAACACATAAGAAACCAGTGGGGACAGTCTTTATTGGTTGTACTAAAAATGGCAGTACCGAGGTGCGTGAGTTTCGATTTACTGGAACAAGAGATGAGATAAGAATTCGAGCAGCAAGTAGTGCAATACAAATGGCACGATTAAAATGTCTAGGTTTAGTCGAAAATCAAATGTGCTGGCAACATGGTTCAGTTTTTAGATGAATTTTCAAAGTGTATTTTTAGGACTTGGCAGTAATATTGGCGATAGAAGCTTTAATATTCAAGAATCACTGCGGCTACTTGAGGAAACTCAAACCATCAAAATCATACACCAGAGCACAGTGATTGAAACAGATCCTGTGGGTGGGATAAAACAGGGATCTTTTTTAAACCAAGTAATTGAAATTGTAACTGATGAGCCTCCAGAGCAATTGTTGCAAACATGTTTACAAATCGAACAACAGCTTGGGAGAGTTCGGATTCAGAAGTGGGGTCCAAGGATAATAGACATTGACATCTTGTTTTTTGGCTCTCAGATTAAACATATTGACGGTTTATGCATTCCTCATCCAGAAGCAGCAAGACGTCTTTTTGTACTTGAACCAATGGCTGAAATAGCTCCTGAGTACATTCATCCAGAATTATTGCAACCAATACGAGTAATCTTGCATGAACTTCAGCTTTCTCTGATATCCTGACAAGTCACACTTTTTACAATTTTGGAGATCCAATGAAGAATCGAATACTTACATTACTACTTTCTACACTCACGTTGGCTAGCTATAGTTCAGCTGCCATGATGGTATCTCATCCTGGCCATGATCATGACCACGATAACCCAGATTCAGGGCAGATGAGTTCTGCTGAAGAAGCAGCCACACTTTTAAAGAAAGTCCATGAGAATTATAAAAATGCAGATGCAATTATTGAGACTCTTAAGTTGACTATGCCTGCAATGATGCCTGGCGAAGAAGCAGATACGATGGAAATCAAGACGGCAATAGATTCAAGTAGTGGGAAAGTTTATGCAGAAGATCAAATGACCGCAATTTGGACTGATGGAAATATTTACATCACACTTGAGGGTATGGATGAATCATATATTGAGCAGAAAGCCGGCACAATGAGCGCTGGTCTTTCAAAGGCAACTGGTGGCCAGGGTCTTCCTGGTCTCTGGACAGTTGCACTTCGCGAAAGTGATGATTTGAATGAATGGGTTTCTTCTTTTGCTCTTGGTATGCCAGGAGCGGCCTTGACTGGTGTGGAAGAATCATCAAATGGTAATGTTATTTTAATGAATACAATGATGGGTTCAGTTGCGATTACTGTAACTCCTGAACTTACAGTATCAAACGTTGTATTGACAATAATTCAGCCAGGTATGCCTGAGATGGAGTTGAAGGCAGAAGCAGTAACTGAAATCGTCAAAGAAATACCTGCAGTTATGTTTGATTCAGGCGATCGCAAAAAATATGACTCCATTGAAGCAATTATTGCTGAATCAAATACACCATCCGTTGGTGCACCTGGTGAAGAAGAGGCAGAGCTTTCTGGTGAAACTGCTCCTGACTTCACACTAGCTTCACTGGACGGTACCAGCGAGGTAACGTTATCAAAATTAAAAGGCACAGTAGTAGTTCTTGATTTTTGGGCAACTTGGTGCGGACCATGTAAGCGCGGTTTGCCAATGCTTAATGAATTCGATACTTGGGCAAAAGAGGAAGGTCTTAATGTTAAAGTTTATGCTGTAAATGTTTGGGAGCGTGGCGATGCTGCGGCCGTCAAAGAAAAAGTGTCAAAATTCTGGATTGACAATAAATACAGTGCGCCAGTTCTTATGGGTAGCAGTGATGATAAGCTGACAGATAATTACGGTGTTTCAGGCATTCCCACAACAGTGATAATTGGTCTTGATGGGCGTGTTTCTACAACTCATGTAGGTTTCTCAGCAGATATGGTAGATGTTCTTAAAAAGGACGTGGCAGCAGCTCTCGCTTCTAAATAAACGTTAGTTGTTAAATTCATTAAAGGCGGCGAAGACGATGCTTTCTTGCATTTTCTTCGCCCCTTTTACTGTTCCATTTATATTGTTCACAATTATGCTGAAAACAAGTGGAGCCCGGCCGCTATTAAATAATATATAGCCGCTGAGTGAACTTACTCCGCGCAGATACCCGCTCTTTGCATGAACACTTCCGCTTGTAAAGGTGTGCCCCAAAAAACGTTTTCGAAGTGTGCCTTGTCCAGGAGTAGCAAGTGAATTAATGAGTGCTTCACCAGCTGGTTCATCGATATCAAATGATGCTAGCCATCGTGCGATTAAAGTTGGACTAAGTGCGTTGTCTCGACTCATGCCTGATCCGTCAGTAACACTTAGATTGCCTTCTATTTTTCCAAGCCGTTGACGAATAGATGTTTCTACAACTTGGCTACCTTCATCAAATGTGCCTGGGCGGCCTGTAACAGAAGCAGAAATTCGTTTCAAAATAGATTCTGCATATAGGTTGTGGCTATCACGATTGCTTCGAATTAGCGCATGTTGAATTGGTGTAGTACGAGTATAGATTGGATAGCCTGTTTGCTTGCTATGTGATTCATCTATTCGAACAATACGGTTTACGGTTATATTTTTTTTTCGAAGTTCTGTTG
>CAJWSE010000021.1 GCA_913046275.1 uncultured Phycisphaerae bacterium
GTGGGTAGTTCGGTTATCCGCCTCATTCACCTTTCGAGATGGCGCCTTATTGTTCAATAGGTACTGTGTCGAAGCATCATCAAGCGTCTCCGAAAGCATTTTTGCGTGCTTATTATCAAATACATTACCGACATGCTCAAGAGAGGCGGCAAGAGCCAAGAATTCTCCGAGAGAATCCCATCTCAAATGATTTTCTTTTTCAAATTGCTGGACGTGCTTTGGTGCAGAACCACCTGCGCCTGTTTCAAAAAGTCCACCACCATTCATAAGGGGAACGATTGACAACATTTTAGCGCTCGTACCAACTTCTAAAATTGGAAATAAATCTGTCAGGTAGTCACGGAGCACATTGCCTGTGACGGAGATTGTGTCAAGACCTTCCTTGCATCGTTCACAAGAATACGTACACGCATCTGCTGGCGCCATTGTGTGAAATTCAAGACCTTCCGTATTATGATCTGGCAAGTAAGCATCGATTTTCTTGATAATTTCATGATCGTGCGCACGGTTTTTATCCAACCAGAACACAGCTGGATTGCCGGTTGTTTTTGCACGGTTAACTGCAAGTTTAACCCAGTCACGTATTGGAGCGTCTTTAGTTTGGCACATTCGCCAAATATCACCCTCTTCAACTTTATGTTGCATGATGACGTTGCCTTCACCATCCGTCACACGGACAATTCCAGCGCTTGGAATTTCAAATGTTTTGTCATGCGAACCATATTCTTCTGCTTTTTTCGCCATCAATCCAACGTTTGAAACACTTCCCATAGTTGTTGGATTAAACGCGCCATGTTCTTTGCAAAAATCTATAATTGCAGAGTACATTTGAGCATATGAAGTATCAGGAATAACACAATTGGTATCTTGTTGTTTCCCCTCTGCATTCCACATCTGTCCTGAAGTACGAATCATTGCTGGCATGGACGCGTCGATAATGACATCGCTCGAAACATGTAAGTTTGTAATTCCCCGATCAGAATCTACCATCGCAACACCACCGCCTGAAGTATATATTGCTTCGATGTCCGCTTGAATGTCAGATTGCTGATCTTCAGGAAGTGAAGAGATTTTCGAAAGGACATCCCCAAAACCATTTCGCACATCCACGCCAATCTCATCAAATAAATCGCCATATTTTTCAAACAACGGTTTGAAAAATGCTTTCACTCCATAACCAAAAATGATTGGATCAGACACCTTCATCATTGTCGCCTTAAGGTGTAATGAAAATAGTACTCCAGCTTCTTTGGAAGCCTCCACTTGCTCTTCTAAAAACAAAACAAGTGCCTTTTTAGACATGAATGTACCATCAACAATTTCGCCAGCTTGTAATTTAAGATCATCTTTTAAAACAATCTTCTCATCACCTGAATCAAAAGTAATTCGCGCATTTGTTTCAGAAAGAATTGTAACTGACTGCTCATTCGAAAAGAAGTCATTACCATTCATGTGAGAGACATGTGTCGAACTTTCAGGAGACCAAGCACCCATACGATGTGGGTTTTGCCGAGCATATTCCTTAACAGCTTTTGGCGCACGCCTGTCTGAGTTCCCTTCGCGGAGCACTGGATTCACCGCGCTCCCCTTCACCTTGTTGTAAGTCGCCTGAGTGGCATGCTCTGCGTCACTTGATGGTTCTTCAGGATAATCAGGGATTGCAAAGCCCTTTGATTGCAGTTCGGCGATTGCCGCTTTAAGTTGCGTTACTGAAGCACTTATATTGGGCAATTTAATTACGTTTGCTTCGGGCTTTTTAACTAGTTCACCAAGCTGAGCAAGCGCATCATCGACTCGCTGGTCTTCCGCCAAACAATCAGGAAAATGGGCCAGAATTCGCCCAGATAAAGAAATATCCTTTGTTTCTATTTCTATACCTGACGATGCCGTAAAAGCCTTAATTACTGGCAAAAAGGAATAAGTTGCTAGTGCAGGAGCTTCATCAGTGTGGGTGTATATAATTTTTGGTTTATTAGACATAGATTAACCATTTTACCCTCGATTCAATCCCATCGCTCACTAAATGCAGCAATGAAATACCAAATAATTGGCGTAGTAAATTGTTAACGTCCTAGATGACTTTTGCCATCCTGATTTGAAAGTTCGATTTGCTTCTGTCTTTCAGCAAATCTTGTTTTTTGCTCATCGGTGGTCTGGTCGTAACATCGTTCACAACTAACGCCTACCTTAAAGTTAGGGGACAACTTATCTAGATTATTAATCGGGAATCTACATGCTCTGCAAAGCTCATACTCACCAACTTCTAAACCATGGCCAACAGACACTCGTTCATCAAACACAAAACACTGGCCGTTCCATAAACTTTGATCTTCTGGTATTTCTTCAAGGTATTTTAATATTCCACCCTCGAGGTGATAGACTTCAGTGATCCCAATACCTTTAAGTAAAGCAGTCGATTTTTCACATCTTATCCCGCCAGTGCAAAACATTGCGACTCGAGGTTCATTAGCTAAATCTATGTTTTCGTCAATCCAATCAGGCAAGTCACCAAACGAAGCAATGTCTGGATTAATTGCATCCTTGAACGTGCCAATCTCAACCTCATAATCATTTCGGGTATCAATAACAATGACGTTAGGGTCACTAATTAATTCATTCCATTGCTTAGGCTTTACATAAGTTCCAACTAGACACGCAGGGTCTATTCCAGGAACACCCATGGTAACAATTTCTTTTTTCAGCCTAACTCGAAGTTTTCTAAAAGGCTGTTTTTCTGAATCAGATTTCTTCCATGTCAAATCACTGAATCTCGAGTCGGCCTGGAGAAAATTTAAGACTTCATTAACACCATTATACGTCCCTGCAATTGTTGAATTTATACCTTCTTCCGCTAGTAAAATAATCCCCTTAACACCATGCTTTATGCAACATTCTTCAATAGGCTGCCGCAAGGCAGAATAATCTTCTAACTTAACAAATTTATAAAAAGCTGCGACAGAAAATTCACTCATTTCAGCATCTTAAATAGCTAGCAGATCAAGTGTGTAATTTTTATAGAATTTAAGCAAAACTATTATTTATAAAGGATGTATTAACTCGTAAACATACAACTTTTAACTATAATAATTCGTCTTTAAAAAGGTAAAAACAATGACGACTACTGCTACAAAAATGCTCGAATCCATAAACCCGGCCACTGGTGAAGTTGTTGGGATGGTCCCCATTACACCTGTAGAAGAAATTCCAGATATAGTTGCGAAAGCCCGGCAAGCGCAGAGAGATTGGAACGCTCTAGGCCTTGAGGGGCGCCTTGCACTTATGCAGCCTATCGCTAAGCGACTTGCTGAAGAAGCGGAAAATATTGGCAATCTTATGACAGCAGAAATGGGCAAAAGTTCCCCAGAAGCACAAGGTGAATGTTCATATGGTGCAATGAAATTTGCTGAAGATCTTCTAAGCGCTTTTGAAGCTTTCCAACCTGAAGAAATTGTCGATGAAAACACACGTTCGATTTTGTACCGAGATCCATTTGGTGTGAGTGCGGCAATTACACCATGGAACTTCCCAATGCTTATGCCCCAACAGTGCATCTTACCTTCACTTATGGCTGGAAACTGCGTTGTCTTCAAACCATCCGAAGAGACACCACTTGTTGGGCAAGCTTATGCTGATGTGCTTAATGAAATATTGCCGGATGGCGTATTGCAAATCATACATGGCGCAGATGATCAGGGGAAAGCACTTGTAAATAGTGATATTAACCTTGTGAATTTCACCGGCTCAAGAGAAGTTGGAGCAAAAATTCTAACGGCATGTGGACCTGATCTAAAAAGAGTCGTACTTGAACTTGGCGGCAAAGATGCAATGATTGTTCTAGAAGATGCTGATATTGAAGAAGCAGCAAAAGTTGCTGTCCACAATAGCTTTCGTAATTCTGGACAAGTTTGCGTTAGCACTGAACGAGTATATGTTCATGATGATATTGCAGAAGAATTTGAAAACAAAGTTATTGAACTTACTAATGAATGGAAGCAAGGCAATCCCACTGACGAGAGTGTCAAAATTGGGCCAATGGTGAATAGCATGCAACGAGATATAGTCCTTGCGCAACTCGAAGAGGCGCTTCGAGATGGTGCCAAATTACGCTGCGGCGGTAACACTCACGAGAATTACATTGAGCCAACCGTACTGACTGGTTGCAACCATGATATGCGCATTATGAATGATGAAACGTTTGGACCTGTCTGTTGCATTCAGAGAATCTCAAATGATGAGGAAGCGGTACTACTTGCTAATGACACCCCATATGGACTTGGGGGTGCTGTTTATGGAGAGACGCAGCATGCAGTAGATGTTGCCAGGCTATTAACAACTGGAATGGTCGGCATCAACAAAACCTGCGGCGGTGCCACTGGAACACCTTGGGTTGGCGCTTGCCAATCTGGTTATGGCTACCACAGCGGTAGAGATGGTCACCGGCAGTTTACTCAAATACGAATGGTGAGCATTCCAATCCAAGAAGCCAAACCAAAGTATTAAAAATAGAATTGACTTGCTGCACTAAAGTGCATACGTATCACCACATAATCTTCATGGAAATGTCTTAGTCAAATATTATTGAAGCTCTATTCAATCGTATCCGTTGCCTTCTGGTTCTTGTGCATCTTCTAGCACAAGGTTTGTTTGTATTCTGAAATTCGATTCGGTTCTATGTCGCTCTGCGAAGAAAAAGTCAAGTGTATATGTTTCACCATCTTCTAAATTAAGACGACTGATATCTGCATACTGTTCAATCGAACTGTGAATTCCACCTAAGTCGATAACAAGATAACCATCGATAAATACCCACACATCATCGTCACCTACAAATTTGAAGAACTGCTCTCCATCTTCGTCGTACGTAAATTCTGTATGAAGCTCAAAGGTGAAATGAAAGTTTCTGTCTGGCGTTCCTCCAGGATTTCCCCAACCCTCATTTTCAATAGGAAAGAACCCTCCAAGCTGTTGATAGTATGAATCGACTGTATCATCAAATACATACGTCCCATCCTGCTGCCGATGCAGTGTTAGCGTCAATGGGAGAACAATATTCACACCATCAACATCGTTATACCACTGATTAAATGAACTTTCTGATTCAATACCACCAGTTGAATTTCCATGTCGATAACGAATGTTATGATCACCAAGTGATGGATCGTACAACGTCCAACAAATGGGACGCCAACTGCTATCTGTACATTGCCAGCGTACTTTTTTGCCGCCGCCTACAAAAACTGGTTTAAAATCTGCTCCTAATTGGGTGGAAACATTCTTGCAATATTGCCCGAATCCCTTTGATGGATAAACTTCAAAATCAGGATGACCATTATCAGTATTACCACCGCACCCACCATTATTTGAACGTTCCTTAAAATCTCTAATGGTCCCTGTCAATTCAATCGTGCTGGGAGGCGGAGGATTTGAAACTGCAATCATAGCTGATGCTAATGCAACTGAAAAAATGGAAATAGCGATGCGCATAGGCTTGCTCCTTACGTTATTACTTATGTCGCCGTATTTGAATCACAAATTTACAAAGGTATTGGTTGTGTTTTTATGTAAATGGGATACGAGGTATGGAACACCACGTGATTTGAGCAAACCATACAAACCATCATGCAATAACGTTCGGAATTTCATCCCAGAGTGTTGTATATCGTGGTGAACGGCAAAGTTGTTCCATCTCCATCACTTTGGTAAAACCTGTTGAAGCGAAGTGTAATGTGCCTTTGCCCATATTTTTATTCAAGCCATCCAGTAGTGCCATCATGCGATCATCACGACCCTGATTTTTAACGGAATCAAATAAACTTCGTTTTACTGGGCCATTTGAAAATTCCTGCAAATAAACCCCTGCACGTTTATATTTATACCCCGCTTTGTATAACGGCTCTGCAAGACGAAGCGCCTCTTTAATAATTGCATGGGTCACATTAGTTGCTGGCAACAATTGCACAGAAGCTGAGGCGAAATGCATTGAGTCTCGATTGCTAAAAGCACTTGTGTTAAAAAAAACTCGCAGGGATTTGGCGACAAGGTTTTCGCTACGCAGTTTCTCACTCGCAGATGTCACATGTGATGCGATTGCCTCTGATAATTCTTGCCACGATTCTACAGGCGAACCAAACGAAGAAGAACGGAGTAACGTCTTACGCCGATTAGGCGATTGCGCAAAACTAAAATATTTTTCGCCTCGCAATTCCATAACCGTTTTCATTGCCATAATATTAAATGATTCCTTAATAAAGACCGGATCGAGCAATAAAAGGTCATGCGCAGTTTTAACTCCATAAATACGCAATCTTTTTGACCATTGCCGACCAATGCCCCAGACATCACCAACTTCAACACTTTTTAACATCTCTTCAGGGTTGCAAGGTATTGCTGCAACTCCACAAGTTACTGGTTTTTGTTTTACATAATGGTTCGCGATTTTTGCTAGAGTTTTCGTTGAGCCAATTCCAATTGAAATAGGAATACCGGTCCATTGCAAAACAGTCTCACGCATTTCTCGCATCAATTTTTCAAAATTTCTCCCTCTAAGGCCATCCAATTGAATAAATGCTTCGTCAACTGAATATACCTCAACATCTGGTGAAAATAAACTAAATATTTTCATGACACGACGCGACATGTCGCCGTAAAGAGCAAAATTGGAAGAGCGAACAATAACGTCATGTTTTCGAACACAATCTCTGAATTTAAAAATTGGATCGCCAACTTTAAAGCCAATTGCTTTAGCTTCTTGGGAACGCGCAATCACACAGCCATCGTTATTTGAAAGAACTACAAGTGGCCTTCCTTCAAGTTTTGGATCAAACACCCGTTCACATGAAGCGTAAAAGTTATTGCAATCCGCTAGTGCATACATACACGTTCCAAACGATGAATAGCATAAGTAACAACACCCCAAACTCTTGCATCTGTTTCAGATTCAATTCGAATAGGCGAGTAATGACCCTCATTGATTACGCTTGGTTCTGGCTGCAATGTTACTATCGTTCCACGTTTTAAAAAACGCTTGACAGTATGACCTCCATCGACAACAGCAACAACAACGCTTCCATTTGATGGAATTACAGATCGATCTACTACCAGAAGATCCCCATCATGAATTCCTGCGCCATCCATGGAGTGACCACTTGCACGCACAAAGAACGTTGCAATCGAGTTTACAACTAATTCGTCATTTAAATCAAGCGAACGATCGATGAAGTCATCCGCCGGTGACGGATATCCAGCCTCTACCCGGCCACCAACTAAGGGTAATCGAAATTCTTCCGCCATAACAGCATACTAACAAAACCCGTACAAAAAAGCAGGTATTTGGAAACCAAAATCACTTACTATCAAGTTTCCATGCAAAATATTAGATATCATGCCCCGCATGACATATCCAACAGCAACAATTGAAACAAGCAAGGGAACCATCACCATCGAACTTTGGGATGATGTAGCACCGAAGCACACCGAAAACTTCCAGAAGCTCGCCAAAAATGGTTTTTATGATGATCTCATATTCCACCGAGTCATCTCAGGTTTCATGATTCAAGGGGGCTGCCCCGACGGCACCGGCATGGGTGGCCCAGGCTGGAATATTGACGCTGAATTCAATGAACGCGAACATCACCCTGGAGTACTTTCTATGGCACGCTCACAAGATCCAAACTCTGCAGGAAGCCAATTCTTCATTTGTCTTGAGCGATGTCCACACCTTGATGGCCAATACACTGCATTTGGACAAGTCACAGAAGGTATCGAAGTTGTACAAGAAATTGGCGCAACGCAAACAGGCGCAGGTGACCGCCCCATTGAAGATATTGCTATGACTAAAGTAACTGCGTGACAGCAAGATCTAAAGCAGGCATTTTCTGTGTTGCGCTTTGCTTTTACATCATTTTTCTATTTCTTTGGACGGTGTCACACGAACTAAGTGACATGCGATTGATTCGATATCCACTGCATTTTGAATGGGAAAGAACCATCGAATTTCAAAGTTGGGCTTTACCCTTTTACTTTTCACTAGATATTGCAGTAATTATATTTCCATTTCTATTTCGCTCTTGGAGAGATGCGATTGCTCCAATTGGGACGCTACTTACACAAACTGCTATCGCAGCAATTTTCTTTGTACTTGTTCCAATTGAACCAAGCTATGAGACAAATGGTGTCTGGGGCCCCTATTTTTATGATTACTTGAACATGGACAATATGTCTCGATGGAATCATGCCCCTTCATTGCATGTTTCATATGTCTTTACCATTGGATGGATTATTGGCCGGCGATTTGGGGCAATATCACTTTTCTTCTTCATGACTTGGGCTGCTCTTGTCTCTATTTCAACATTGCTCGTTCATGAACACCACGTCTTGTGTGTCACAAGTGGATTTGCGCTATTTCTATTCACTCTCATTAGCGTGTATCCTGCACTTCTAAGGAAATACGATGATTCTACTTCTTGCACTATCTCTCGCGGCTCCACTTGAATTTAACTTACAGCCATTACCTGAAGATTCACCTTATCGAAACAAGGGGTTTACCAAGTATGTAGAAATTCTTGCACCAAATGGAAAAACAATTCCAATCATCGCACAAAAAGGTGTGCGCGATATTGCCGTTGCCCGATGCAGGAATCTATTGATGTTCTACCTGACTGATGTTCCAGAATCAAAATACGGTTCTGACAAAACTGCAATTGCGAATGCGATGGCAAACAACAACGCAATGCTGATGATGCCAGAAGGTGAACATCAAGAAGGCAAAGAACCTCGCATAGATGCGCAACCACAATACGAAAGCGAAACCCCAGTGGATGGATCTCGTTGGTACATAAATAATAACTGGGAACATCGCGACGCTGCTTTTGAAGAAATTTTCCATCTACTTCATGACACAGGTATTGGCACATACATAAAAGGCGCACTGCCTCAATATCAGCAAGAAATTAAAACAGAAGCGATCAAAGCTTTGGAAGACGGCCGATGGGGCATTCCTATTGATCCACATGTAAAAGAATGGATTAATGAACTTGCGGAAGAGGATTCACTCGCACAAGAATATATCGCTGCTGCAATCGATTCCTACTATGGCCTATGGGCTGCATTTGATGAAAATCCTGGAGGCATGTGGGGCATTTACATCGCAAAAAATCGAAGTGAAATCAAAGAGAAAGATCCAAGTGGATTTGCACTGATTGAATCTTTTTTACCGCCAATGATGCATGGATATGAATCCCTTATCGACCCAAATTTCAGCGGCACATTTTCACTACAGTTCAATGAAGATCTCCCCTACACACACAAGTCACAATATTACGTTGATGCGACACTAACCGGACAAAAGGATAGCAACCTCTTAGGAAATGCTGAAGATAACACACTAAAAGGCAACAAAGGGGACAACATTATTGACGGTGGTGAGGGCAATGACACTGTATTGTTTCGAGGGAAAAAAGAAGAATACCTAATTGATAAAAATATAATCAAAGATATGATTGAAGAGCGCGACGGAACTGACACACTCATTTCAATAGAGGAAATACAGTTTGCGCAAGATTAATTGGCACCATACAGGACTCAGAATCACCATTGCCTTCATTGCGCTAATTGCTGTTTTTTCTTTATTTCATTTTGTGCTTGAACCATACATGCCAAAAGTTGAAAACTTCATCGTGGCACTAGGTGTCTGGGGCCCAATACTTTTCATCTTGCTATTCATTCTTGGCACAACCATTCTATTTCCCGAAGCAATTTTTGCGCTTGCCGCAGGAGCAATTTTCGGTATCTGGTGGGGATTAATTTGGATGACAATCGCCGGCACTATTGCTTCTTTGGTGATGTTTTTTATTGGCAGAAACATCCTAAAATTACCTGTTGAAACATTACTTCAAAAACACCCTAAATTACAAGCATTCAACAAGGCAGTTTCAAACTTTAAAATTATCGCTTTGCTGAGGCTCTCTCCATTTAATTACTCAGCACTTTGTTATTTAGCCTCAGTTAGCAAATTAAAATTTTCATCATACACTTACGCTTCAATTGCAATGATTCCTGGTTTTCTTTCGACTACCTACATTGGGTATGCCGCAAAACATGCCGCGGATCTTGCAAAAACATACAAAGAGACTGGAAAACTCCCCGCAGGAGATTCCGTAGTTCATGAAATTACTGTCTATGGCGGTCTGCTTATTGCGGTCGGTGTCAGCTTTGCTGTTGCAAAAATTGCTCTAAAAGCAGTCAAAAACTCAGGGTTGAGCGAAAGCCCAAAACCAAAGACCCATTGATATTCTCATCTTCATAATACTGAATGACTGGACCTATATATAACTTTGAATCTTCCCACCTTGTACGGTAATACCACTCAGCAACTTTCTGCTGACCACCCGAAGTTAAATCAGCGTACTGATACGCCAAACCCATGCTTTTCTCATTACTTTCGTCAAGCACTAACTGAAACCCTGCAGAAGCACTGAAATCTGAAATCGTCACCTGCTCATCACACCAACCAATACGAGCAAACACCGTTATAGCATCAGAAATTTCTTGGTCAAAGTTGAACAATCCTCCCCAACCATTAATATTATCTGTCCCATTTGGATTGTTAACTCCATTATTCCAAATAAGAAATCGATAATGACCGAGGCGATTTGTATCATTTATTTTTAAATGACGAGTAAATGTCAGCTGTGCTGTTGTTAATAAATGCTCCCAAGAAATTCCTGCAATGCCTGATGTATGCACACCATGCGGCTCTGAATTTACCACACCTAAGGCAAGCAAAGTAGAATCATTCAACGCCAGATCAACATTTGCACCAAAACCATAATTTGGAAATGGATTGGTTATTGACTGGTTAAAATTTTCTGCTAAAAAACCACTGACTGAATCGAATGCAATTGCATTTTGATCAAAATGTGCAGCTTCTCGAAATTTACCTATTCGAAATGTGAATCCTTCATGCACCTGTTGCTCCCAAACCAAGGTTGACAACTCAAGTTCTTCCGAAGTAATTAGGTTATTACTACTCATGGAGTTTCCAAGCAAATCTGCCATCATTGGATTTATTGGGGTTCCACCTGCGACAGCGCCTTGAATGTCATAATTTATTTTCCCAAAGGAATGATCGTCAGACCAAGTGGTGAGTGCACCGCTCATGTCAAAATAGAACGAAGCCTTAGCATGAGGCATTCCATCGAGTGTTTTCGATGCATGCTGATATGTCCAAGCAACCATTGTCTTCAAGGAAAAATTAGGATATGATTCTTCGCTTTCAGGAAGCGCTAAACTTGTAGATATTAATAATGATATTATTATCTGCATAATCGAGAATGATACAATCTGTAAGTACAAAAGGAAGTCTACTATGCCCGTTTTAGTCAATAAAGAAGCACCTAATTTCAATGCCCAAGCGGTTATGCCAAATGGTGAAATCACTGAAATTTCGCTTAGTAATTACAGAGGTCAAGCCGTTGTCTTGTTTTTCTGGCCACTTGATTTTACATTCGTATGCCCCACTGAAATCATTGCGCATAGCAAACGAGTTAAAGCATTCGCTGAACGTGGCGTACAACTCCTTGGTTGCTCCATTGATTCTCAATTTACTCATGCTGCCTGGCGCAACACACTCGTTGAAAAAGGAGGCATTGGTGAGGTTGAATTTCCAATGATTGCTGATTTTACTCATGAAATAGCTAATTCTTATGGCATTCTTCATGATGCAGGCATTGCGCTTCGAGCAAGTTTTCTCATTGATAAGAATGGCATCGTGCAACACCAGGTTATAAACAATCTGCCACTTGGCCGCAACGTAGACGAAATGCTTCGAATGGTTGATGCACTTCAATTCACTGAGGAGCACGGCGAGGTATGCCCCGCGGGTTGGAATAAAGGTGATGACGGGATGAAACCAACCGCCGATGGCGTTGCTTCCTACCTTGCATCAAATGCTGAGGTTCTATGAGTTCACCAAAAGTACTTGCGTTCGCAGGCAGCACTCGAAAAAATTCTTTTAATAAACAACTTGTAAAGGTTGCGAAGGAAAGCGCTCATAAATTTGGTGCTGAAGTGACTTTTATTGATTTGCAGGACTACAAACTGCCCATGTACTGTGGCGATTTGCATGAGGATCAAGGCATTCCTAAACAAGCCATTGCACTTAAAGAACTCATGAAAAGTCATAATGGGTTTCTGATCGCAAGTCCTGAATACAACGGTTCTCTTACGGGTACTCTTAAAAATACTATCGACTGGGCAACAATTCGTCACGACGACGAAGAGCGCATGGCATGTTTTAATAAAAAAATAATTGGACTTATGTGTGCTGCACCAGGCGCTGGCGGAAGCCGAGGTTTACATCATCTACGAATGATACTTTCAAGCTTGGGTTCTTTTGTGCTACCAAGGCATGTCTGCCTCACGAATTGCCATGCCCACCTTCAGGGTCAACTCACGATTTCAGATAATAAAATCCAAGAACAAGTTGATGATCTCTCATCGGAATTAGTACGGGTTATTCACGGCTTACATTAATCATCTTGCTTTAAACGACTCATAGCGTAATCGTTTCATAATTCAGATAAAAATAGTATTTTGATACAATGCATAAATGATTACATTCATAT
>CAJWSE010000022.1 GCA_913046275.1 uncultured Phycisphaerae bacterium
TCTGACGCGGTACTTGACTACATCACTAAAAACGAAATATACGAACCAACCCCCGAAGAAATCCTACCAATGCATAGCATGGACAATAAATCATGAGCGCAGAAAAACCCATACTAGGAATGATTGCTGGCAACGGCATCCTGCCAATAATCGCTGCCCGGGGCGCTCGATCAGCCGGATACCGAGTTTGTTGTGTTGGATTAAGGGATCAGTTTCTTCCAGACCTGCCAAGTGAATGCGATGAATTTTCAGTTGCTAGCATGGCGAGGATTGGTCGTTGGATAAGGTTATTAAAGAAATGGGGCGCAGAGGACACTGTCATGGTTGGTGGTGTTGAAAAAACCACGATGCATAAACCGTTCAGTGTTTTACGCCTGATGCCTGACCTTACTGGCTTATTGCTATGGTATAGACGCCTGCGCCATGACCGTCGTGATGCTACTGTACTCGCAGCAATAGCAGATGAACTTTTAAAATCAGGAGTCCAGCTCATCGATTCTACCACCTACATCCAAGAACACTTAGCAGGCGTAGGCACATTGGGCACTGTTGAGCCAAGCACAAAACAACTGGCTGACATCGCTTTTGGTTGGCCATTGCTGACACAAAGCACTGGCCTGCATATTGGTCAATCCATTGCTGTTCGTGAGGGTGATGTTCTCGCTGTTGAAGCTATCGAAGGGACTGCAGCGCTTATCCAACGTGCTGGTTTGCTATGCAAAAAAAAAGGCTGGACGCTTTTAAAAACTGCAGCACAAGACCATGACATGCGCGCAGATGTACCATCGATTGGAACAAAAACTATTGAACAAGTTGCGCGCGCAGGCTGCACATGCATCGCTGTTGGCCATAAAAGAGTCTTGCTGCTAGATTCGCCCGCAGTTCTAGAAGCAGCAAACAAGGCTGGAGTTGCGGTCATTGGCGTGGACCCGACAAGTGAGTGATGCCCAATTTGTTTCTCGTGCAGGTTTAAAACTTGAACATGCACTCAAAACATTTGAGTTCGACGTATCAGGTCTTAGATGTGTTGATTTGGGTTGTAACGTTGGGGGTTTTACTGACTGCCTTCTTCAGCGCGGAGCAAAAAAAGTGTATGCCGTCGATACAGGCTATGGAACATTCGCTTGGAAACTTCGTAGCGATAAACGGGTCGATACATTTGAACGGACCAACGCATTGCACTTTGAGCCACCAGCGACACTTGATTTAGCTGTCATCGATCTAGGATGGACTCCACAACATTTAGCACTGCCAGCCGGATTGAAATGGATAAAAGAGGGACATCTGATATCACTTGTGAAACCACATTATGAACTCATAAAAGAGGAAAAAAATAAAGAATCCGTAGGAAAAGGCCTTAGCGAGCGCGCAATTGAGCAAGTTCTTAAGCGCGTACGGGCAACTTGTGCATCACTCCAACTCGACATTTTGCAAGAAACGATTTCACCAATTAAAGGTAAAAAATCAAGCAAGAAGGGGGCTGGAAATAGTGAGTATTTACTGCTGTTAAAAACTCCTTCATGTACCACTTAACAAGCGCAAAAACGATGCGTGCTGATGCCTGTTCAGGTACAATATCCGAACCCGATAATTTACTATGAGTGATACACCAGAACAGAATCCTGCAGTGCCAAATAATGAAGATGCGTTAGCGAACATCGGCGCTGTCACAGACCAACTTATTGAACGCGAACTTCATGACAGTTACTTAACGTATGCAATGTCAACTATTATGGATCGTGCACTGCCGGATGTTCGCGATGGGTTAAAACCATCACAACGACGGATTCTGGTAGCGATGCATGATTTAAATTTATCGCCGGGAAGGAAGCATAGAAAGTGTGCCAAAATCGCTGGCGATACCTCTGGTAACTACCATCCTCACGGCGAGTCTGTGATTTATCCAACATTGGTCAATATGGGGCAAAATTGGAAAATGCGAGTGATGCTTGTTGATAAGCAAGGTAACTTCGGTTCGATTGATGGCGACCCACCTGCTGCTATGCGATATACCGAAGCGAGAATGACACACGCTGCTGTCGCGATGCTTGAAGACATTAAGCTTGACACCGTAGACTTTAAACCAAACTACGATGAGACGAGACAAGAACCAACGGTACTTCCTGGGAAGTTCCCAAACTTACTTGTTAATGGTTCGAGTGGTATAGCTGTTGGAATGTCTTGTTCGATGCCTCCACATAATGTAGGTGAAATTTGTGACGCAATTGTTGCGACCATTGATAACCCTGACATCGATTTGCCTGAATTGCTAGAGATTGTTCCTGGACCTGACTTCCCTACTGGTGGCGTTGTCGTTGGCAAGCAAGGATTAGCTGATGCATATGCAACTGGTCGAGGGCGGCTTCAAGTTCGAGGCCGAGTGCATCATGAAACAATTGGTAAACGCGAAGCGATTGTTATTGACGAAATACCTTACCAACTTGTGCAAAATAATCTCATCGAAAAGATTGTCGATTGTGCAAAAAATGGTCGCATCACTGAGATCTCTGACATTAAAAACTTCTCAGGGAAAAAATGGCGAACACGTATTGTTGTTTATCTAAAGCGTGGTGCAGACCCTGATGTAGTTGAACGTCAGCTCTACAAATACACCCCTCTTCAATCGACTGTCTCCGTAATTAATATTGCACTAGTCAATGGGCGGCCACAAACTTTAGGCATTCGCAGCTTGATTGATTGTTGGGTCGAGCACCGCCAAGATGTTATTAGAAGGCGAACTGAGTATTTACTCCGAGAAGCAAGGAAAGCCGCGCACCGCTTAGAAGGCTTGATTTATGCTGTCTGTGACATTGATGAAGTCATTGCACTTATCAGAGCTAGTCGTACTCGGGAAGAAGCTATTCAAAAACTAATGGAGCGGCAATTCTGTATTCCTGAAATCCACGAGTACGCAAAATTCATTTCAAAACGACTCATAGAAGCCGCTAAAGACGGCGTAATACTTTCAAAATTGCAGGCGGATTCCATTGGAGCATTACGCCTAATTCAGCTTGTTGGTCTTGAAATTGAGAAACTGACAAGCGAATATGCCGACTTACTTGAAAAAATTGAAGATTATGAATCAATCCTTTCAAACCAACAGCGTGTTCTAGATCTCATTCGCCAAGATTGCGTTGAGTTAAAAGAAAAATATGCCACTGAACGCCTTACTGGTTTTGTTGAAGGCGAAGACGATAACTTTGATTATGGAGCGCTGATTCCTGAGCATGATGTCTGCGTCACTATCTCACACCAAGGCTATGTAAAACGTCTAACTATCGATACCTTTAAGGAACAAGGCAGAGGTGGTATTGGTATTAAAGGTGGTGAAACGAAAGATGGCGACTTTATTGAGCATATCTTTGTAGCATCTACTCACGATGATCTATTATGTTTTACGGATACTGGAAGAGTGTTTAAACTTAAGGTGTACCAAATACCTGAAGCCACTCGAACAAGTCGAGGTCGAGCCATTGTCAATTTATTGAAGTTAAAAGAAGGCGAAACAATTGTCACTTTTAGAAGCATTAAAGACTTTGAATCCTGCCAAGATAATCTGGTATTTGCAACCTCACTAGGTCGAATCAAACGAACTGCAATATCTGACTTCAAAAATGTTAATAAAGCCGGCATAAATGCAATCCGTCTAAATGATGGCGATTCCCTTGTCGACGTCATTAAAACCAATGGAGAGTGTCACGTCCTTATAGGCACAGCGCAAGGCATGTCTATCCGCTTTGCGGAGACCGACGCGCGGCTTATGGGGCGAACTGCGGCCGGTGTAAAAGGCATTTCATTGAATACCAATGACAAAGTTGTTGGCGCGGTACTTGCTGAAGATGATGCTGATCTGATGACTATGACTGAGAATGGATATGGCAAAAGAACACCGATGCTTGATTATCTCGTACATAGTGAAGATGGGTCTACTCGCGCACAATCAAGAGGCGGAAAAGGTCGACGAGATATCAAAACAGGCGAACGCAATGGAAATGTTGCCGATATCAGGGCAGTTCGTGATAATGACAGCCTCATGTTTATAACAGCGGGCGGAATGCTTGTGCGCATATCCGCTAACGATATACGGACCATTAGCAGAAACACCAAAGGCGTAAGAGTGGTTAAGTTGAAAGATGACGACCGACTAATAGCAGCCGCAAAAGTAGAGGCCATGGATGACCCTACTAATGCAGAAGTTACAACTAGCGCATAACTGTTTGCACGACGACAGCATAAATACGGTATCCTTGGCCTATGACATTAAACCAATGGAATGAAGATATTTTAATTCTGGAACTTCTTGACGAACCAGATTTCTCTGAAGACACCGACGCGCTTCTAGCTAAACTTCGCGAAAACGAAGAAGCGTTTCCCCATACTGTTATTGACTTGCAAAATGTAAACCACTTAAACTCATCAAATCTTGGGGCACTCATTGAAATCAAAAAACTTTTGCAAACCAAGAAAAGGAGAATGATTATTTGCAATGTTTCAGACACCGTTTGGTCTACTATGTTGGCAACCGGCCTAGACCAAGTGTTTGAGTTTATTGAAAATACTACTGTAGCTCTTGCAAGTTTAACTTTTGAGGAATAATTAATGCGGCCAATCCGTCGCAGCGAGCATGAAACAAGAGTTGAAATGATGCCACTTATTGATGTGGTATTTCTTCTACTTACCTTTTTTATCTATGCGATGGTTCTTATGGTCAGAGCTGAAGTACTGCCTGTCCCACTTGAATCATATGTTTCAAGTGCTCCTGCAGAGCCCCGCGCATCAATTGCGGTGACTATTGCTATTGATGGTAACATTTATGTAAATGAAAAAGTGGTATTACCTGGGGAAGTAGGCGATGAAGTTTCGGATGCACTGCAAAGAGACCCTAATGCCGCAATTTACTTTGTTGTTGAGGACGGAGAAGCGAACGTTGACCGAGGGCCTCTACTTACAAGTACATGGGATGAATTGCGAAATCAGGGGCTAGAAATTTTTCTTGTTGGTGCTCCGAAAGAATTGGACAGCAATGCCACGAAGTGACTACATTACACTTGGATGCGCATTTGCTGCATCGGTTTTTATCCATGTAATCGTGCTCCCTATTACATATAACAAAAAACCGCTAACGACCAATCTGCCACCAACCAAAGCAACGCACCTTAAAACGCCTATTCTTGAACAAGAAGAAATAGAACTCGGCATCAATTATTCAAAAGAATCGACGCTTACTTGGATTGGCTATGAAGAATACGAAGAACAAAGGGCACGGCATTCGATAGTGGAGCAAGCAGAAATGAGACTATCGGGGAATCTAAATCAAAAAAATAATCCCCAGCAAGCAATAGACGTGTTGCGTAACATCGCACAGCCCATTGCCACAATTGCAAAAGATTTTCTGGATGTACTAGAAGGGCTTAAAATCATGCCTATTCCTAGAAAAGTAATCGTTAACTCGACTGAAGCAGCAGAGATATATCCTAATATCGAAGAGCCCAAGCCAATCAAATCGAAAATAACTGAAGAAGGAATTATTAATCAAAACCATGCGGATCGTGATTCAGAAGCGACTTCAATAATTGAAATTTCCCCGGATCAATGGAAATCTGGGAAACCACTTGCTTCTCAAGGCATTGTGTTGCGTCCAAGACGCCCATCCTTTACCGCAAATCAACTCGTCACAAATGCGCCAAGTGATCTTGTAGCAGAAATTTACTTCAATAGCCAAGGGAAACCAGACGAAGTCATCGTTTTATATAGCACAGGAAGTTATTCCGTAGACAAATCACTTGAATCAAGTTTGTACCGATGGCGCGCTTCTGGCGAACAAATAGATGCCCTTAAATTGGATAACACCTTTGCTATTACAATTCATATCACATTTGGAAAATAAAATTATTCGAGACGATCTTTCCACAAATTCAGCTGAGTTCTATTCGTCAGCACATAATCCAGCGGAGTCACTGTTGCAAAGCCTTGACTAAGCGCTTCTACATCGCTGCCCTCTGCAGTATGCGAAAATGTCATCCCATCTCCAGCGGCCCAATAATAAACCCGACCGTCAGGCGCCTCCCGTTTAACGTAATGCCCTATCTCACCAGCAGCGTTCATTTCAACAACTTTAACTTCGGGTATAGGAGTGTTAAGTTTTTCACATGCGGGAATATTTAGATTAATTACTTCATGCGCCTGCAATTTGCTCTTCAAAATATTATCAATAATGATTCGAGCAATTTCTGCGGCACGATCATAACAAATTAAATCTAAATTATCGTAATGCAAGCTCACCGCTATAGCGGGCACTCCTAAAAATGCCGACTCCATCGCAGCCGCAACCGTGCCTGAATAAATAATATTAATTCCTACATTCGAACCGGTATTTATGCCACTAATCGTTAAATCTGGCTTTGAGCCCTTGCCAAATTTGTCTTCCCATAGTCCTCGAGTCGCCAGTTTGACGCAATCTGCAGGCCGTCCGTCAATTGCAGTGCCACTCATTTTTTCTGTTACTTCAACATGTTGAGTCATGAGAGGCTTGGTATATGTTATTCCATGACTCATTGCAGACTGCACTGTTTCCGGAGCAAAAACGACTACTTCACCTAGATCTTGTAGCGCCTTGTGCATAGCAATAATACCTGGAGCTCGAATACCGTCGTCATTCGTTAATAAAATTCGCATTTGTTTTTGGTTCCAAAATATATTTACGACCGCCCCAATAAATAGGGACTTGATTCTGTAATATTGCCGCTGCATTCCAAAAAATGCTGCTGACCACCAGCCCACCAAGGGGAGAAAAAAAAGCATATAAAAGAGGTGCACGATTCATCGTATACAACCAACCAACAACGCCAAGGTTCCCTAAAACTGCACTTATAGATAGCCAGAACAGTAACTTCGACTGATAATATCCAAGACAAATGCCGCCCAATTCAAATAGGGGGAATAAAAAGGTAACAATGAAAGTTAGCACTGCACTCCGCCTTAGTCGGTTGACATTCCTAGTACTCGCTTCAATATAAATCCTCGTCCAACCATTTTTGAAAGACAAAAAAGTGTCATACATCGAACAAGTCAGCATGCCATCAGCGAAAAGAACTTGTACTTTTAATTTATGTTTATGAACAAGTCGGGCAAAAGCAATATCTTCTAAAAGTTCATCTTTTACCGCTTGATGACCGCCAATATTGTCATACTCCTCTTTGAGAAATAATAAAAATTGACCATTCGCAAATGGTCTTGAACGAGATACACGATTAATTCGATCAACTGGATATTGTCGGACAAGAAAAGTGCTTGCAATTGGCTGAATGATTTTTTCAAATAATTTTGAAATTGTTAGAGAACTTAACAAGCTTAAAAGAGTGGCCCCTCTCTCTGTTGCAGAAGCAATCGCACACCGGACAAGTTCTTTATCAAATTCTGTGTCCGCATCGGTAAATAAAATCCACTTTCCAATCGCTTGATTGGCGCCAACTTGTGCTGCGTGGCATTTACCGGACCAATCTACAGGACAATCCTTCTTTTCAATATAAATAACGCGACTATCTTCTAAAGCATGTCTTTGAATAATATTGAGTGTCTGATCTGTGCACCGATCGAGTACAAAAATGATTTGTAAATTTTCATATGATTGCCCTCGCAGTGACTTGGCGCAGCAATCAACTACTCGTTCTTCATTGTGTGCGGGCACAACAATACTTACCAAATGTTGCTCTGGCATTGGTAGTTTTAAACCTTCTTTAATGTTAGGCTTAGTCCGTTTCATCGACCAGAGACGGAACACCATACCAAGCCATAAGCAAAGAGCTATTACGACAATAACCCCGAGAAATTGTAAAAGTAACTCGAATATAAGCATTGGTCTGTATGGTACCTAGTTATTGTCTTCGGCAATGTACAATAAAACATCAATACATCAAACTCATACTTTTTCAAATCACGTCTTAAGACTTATTCGCTCCAATTCCCTACAACATTATTAAATTCGTAGCACGGAACTCCGACAACCTAGGTACGATTAACAATTCGTGTATCAAACACTGCTCACAACTCGATATCTGACAAGCAGAGTCATTCCGCTCATTGCAGTAGCTGCTGTGGCTCTTTGCGTTGCGCTTGTCATCGTAGTTGTTTCAGTGATGACTGGTTTCCTTAACATGGTTCAGTCTTCAGGTAAAACCCTAATGGGGGATGTCATTGTTTCGTACGGTATTTCAGGGATACCACATTATGACACTCTAATTCAATACCTTGAACAGGATACTGATATTTTTGCTGCTACTCCAATTGTTGAGGGCTGGGGTTTATTGCAAATGCCTTATCCAGATTCAGAATCAAAGCAAAGCGAGACTGTGCAAGTATGGGGAATCGATCCACTGTCTTTTGCGAAAGTCACATCCTTTGACGAATCTCTTCAATGGAAAAAACCAACTGAAAATCAAAAAAGCTGGCTACTAATTGATGCGATAACTGAAAACCAAGATTTCTTGCGCGACCAACTCCCCGAAGAAGATTGGAGCCACCTTGCACTTTTAGTGAACACCGCATCACGCGAAATGAATTATAAAGAAACAAGAATCTGGCAAGAGGTCCAGGAATTTCTACCAAGCATGCTGTGGAATCATCTTCTCTCGTTTGATGAGCGGCTAAGTACTCCAGAGCGATTACTCCATCAAGGATTGACTCTATCAACAAATGGTGTTGATGGAATTGTTTCAGGTCTTCATGTTTCAGAGGGGAATGAGCGACAAAAAGATGGTACTTACCAAGTCATTCGAAATGACTATTGGTGGCTTCCTCGTTATAAAGGGACACTCACAATGCTTCCTGTTGATAATCAAGGCGGGGTTATTGAGCCAGAGTCTGTAATTATGCCATTTGTAAATGAGTTTCAGTCCGGGGTGTTTATGATTGACGAATCACGGGTGTTTGTCCCTATTCAAATCACACAGAAATTGCTTCATCTTGATGAAGCAGAGGTTATTAACATCGATGACCCATCAGAAGTTTTAGGTAAAGATCCCGCTAGAGCAACGAGCATATTAGTTCGCGGAATGCCTAATGTAGACGCTGATGATTTAAGAGAAAAGGTAAAGCATTTATATAGCGGATTCCTTGACAATATTCCTGATAAAACTATCGTATTTCCTCCTTTAGATAATGACCCTGGACTAACTATAAATACTTGGGAAGAACAGCAAAGACGTTTTACTGGTCCAGTGGAAAAAGAACGTGAGCTAATGAGAACTTTGTTTTCAATTGTATACTTAGTTGTTGCAGCACTCATACTTTCAATTTTCTGGTCGATTGTTTTTGAGAAAACTAGGGATATAGGAATTCTTCGAAGCATTGGCGCATCACGTGCATCTATTGTTTGGATCTTCTTGCAGTACAGTTTAGTTATTGGAATTGCTGGAAGCGCTCTTGGACTTTGCTTAGGATGGTTTATTACAAAAAAGATCAATACGATTCACGAAATAATGGGTACCCCGCCAATTGGATTTGCATTTGGATCACTTGCATTGGCTGCCATTATGGCCCTCATGACAATAGCGAAAGCGAGAAAGGGTTTTGTATTACCAATTGTGCTTGGATCACTTGGATTTCTTACCTTTGGGGGCATTGGCGCTCTAGTCTTATTCGTTCGGCACATTGGAGGACTTGTAATTTGGGATGCCTCAGTGTACTACTTCTCCATTATTCCAAATGAAGTTGATTGGCCTTCCAGTATTGCAACAGTTGGAGGTGCGATTCTATTCTGCTTACTTGGCGCAGTCATTCCTGCAGCAAAAGCTGCCGATACAGATCCTGTGAAGGCGCTTCGGCATGAATAATAGATTCCTTTTAGAAGGCAATAATTTAAAAAAAACATACCTGCTTGGTCGTACGGAAGTACCCGTCCTGCATGGTGCTTCACTTGGTGTTGAAGAAGGCCAGTGGGTAACAATTCTTGGTTCAAGTGGTTCTGGAAAATCAACAATGCTCCATCTCCTCGGTGGGCTCGATAAGCCAAATTTAGATGGTGGCGAAGTTCTCTTTAGAGGAAAATCTGTTTGGAAGCAATCAAATCGAAAAATTAATCAATACCGCAACAATGACATTGGGTTTGTCTTCCAATTTTATCACCTACTTCCAGAACTCACTGTATTAGAAAATACAGTTCTACCAACAATGCTCAACATGCGTTCTTCTGGTGCTAGAGAACGCGCTACGGCTTTGCTTGAAAAATTTAATTTAGGGCATAGATTAAATCACCGACCAAGAGAACTCTCTGGTGGAGAAAGGCAGCGTGCTGCTATCGCAAGAGCTCTAGTCAATGAGCCTAGCGTGCTTCTTGCCGATGAGCCAACAGGAAACCTTGATGAGGAGACAGGAAAGGAAATTCTGGACGTTCTTTCAAATCTGCATGACAATGGATTGACGGTTATTTTGGTGACTCATAACAAAGAAATAGCAGGGCGAGGCAACAAGATTGTGCACCTTCGGCACGGTGCTATTCAACATACCGCCACTTTGGCACAATCAACCTGAAAACAGAGTAATTTAAAGCCCTAAAAAGTCCTTTTTTATGCTTTAAGGACCTTTTCCATGATAATTTCGAGAAGTTCTCAAATGGAACGCAAGTTGCTCCGATTGTATATACAGGCGCTCCTTGTTTTTGCGCCTTAAATGCACATCCCGCATATCATGCGGGCGGAGAACCGAATTATGTTTGAACGACTCACAGATCGCGCACGAAAAGTCATGGCTCTTGCAAACCAAGAAGCTCAACGCTTTAACCACGAATATATTGGCACCGAGCATATTTTGCTCGGTCTTGTCAAAGAGGGATCGGGAGTCGGTGCGAATGTATTAAAACACCTTGAAATCGATCTTAGAAAAGTTCGCTTAGAGGTTGAAAAATTAGTCAAAAGTGGTCCTGATATGGTCACTATGGGCAAACTACCCCAAACACCTCGAGCGAAAAAAGTAATCGAGTACGCGATTGAAGAAGCGCGATCCTTAAACCACAACTATGTTGGTACAGAGCACTTGCTTTTAGGTCTGCTCCGTGAGCAAGATGGCGTTGCCGCACAAGTTTTAATGAACCTAGGCCTCAAACTTGAAGATGTTCGCGAAGAAGTACTCAATCTTCTAGGAGCAGGAGTAGGCCAAATTGAAGACATAGAAGATGAGGGCTCTGAAACACCGAGTGGTGATGCACCGAGCCCATCACCTCGCCGAGGGAAAAGCAAGACTCCAGCACTTGATAGTTTTGGTCGTGACCTGACTGAACTAGCAAAAAAAGATGAACTCGATCCTGTCATTGGACGCTACAAAGAAATTGAACGGCTAGTTCAAATTCTTTGTCGAAGAACAAAGAATAATCCTGTTCTTCTTGGTGAAGCAGGCGTTGGAAAAACTGCAATTATTGAAGGCCTAGCACAACGAATCATCGAAGGTGAAGTTCCTGACCTACTTCATGATCGACGAGTTGTGGTCCTAGACCTAGCAATGATGGTTGCAGGCACAAAATACCGCGGGCAATTTGAAGAACGTATAAAAGCCGTGATGAATGAAGTTAAACGCGCTAAGAACATACTGTTATTCATTGATGAACTCCATACACTGGTTGGAGCAGGCGGTGCTGAAGGAGCAATCGATGCATCCAATGTACTTAAGCCAGCACTTTCACGAGGCGAAATCCAATGCATTGGTGCGACAACTTTTGATGAATACCGCAAATACATCGAAAAAGATAACGCGCTTGAGCGACGCTTTCAATCTATTGTTGTAAACCCACCAAGCAACGAAGACACGGTCGAAATATTAAAAGGACTGCGAGAACGATATGAAAAACACCACCGTGTTAAATTTACTGATGATGCTATACGCGCTTCTGTTGATTTATCTAATCGATACATCTCTGATCGAGTCCAGCCAGACAAGTCTATTGATGTAATAGACGAAGCGGGTGCACGAGTCCGATTAAAATCAATGACTAAACCCCCTTCAATGGCGGATATTGAAGAGCAACTCGAACTTCTTAAAGTGAAAAAAGATGATGCTGTGAAAAATGCTGACTATGAAGCTGCAGCTTCTCTTCGTGATGAAGCAGAACAACTTCGTCAGAAAAAAGATGGATTGCAAAAAGAATGGCGCGAACAAATGAACGAAATCACCGCCGAAGTTGATGAGGACATTATCGCTGAAGTAGTTTCGAGCATGACAGGTGTGCCACTTACGAGACTTGAAGAAGCAGAATCACAACGACTCTTGCAACTTGAAGACGAACTGCACCGAACCGTCATCAGCCAGCACGACGGCATTACACAAATTGCGAAAGCAATTCGTAAATCCCGAAGTGGCCTTAAAGATCCAAACCGGCCGATGGGCTCCTTCTTATTCTTGGGTCCAACTGGTGTTGGTAAAACCTTGCTTGCAAAAGCACTCGCTGAATTTATGTTTGGTGATGCGGACTCACTAGTTCACCTTGACA
>CAJWSE010000023.1 GCA_913046275.1 uncultured Phycisphaerae bacterium
CTTGCAAGAAAACAGATTACAAAAGTCGCCTCTCTTGCTGGTAACCAATTATCAATTTACAGAATTAGGGTAGGCAAAAATGCCCCTGTTGCTGGAAGACCTCTCTCCGAATTAGAACTGATGCCCAATTGCATGATTATTGTTCTCGAACATGACGAACATAATGGTGTTGTACCAAGTGCGGACGAAGTGCTTGAAGAACGTGATGTAGTCTTTGTTGTAGTTAAGGGTGAATTTGAGGATGAGTTGCGGACACTCTTCGCTATTGCTTAACAATGAACTATCGCCTCGTCATCCACCAAATCGGATTGCTAATCTTAGTACTAAGTACTGTTATTTTTAGTATTTGGATGTGGTCTGCAACCGCGCTTGGGTTTTCCGCTAACGGCGTAAATGCGTTGCTTTATGCAACAGTGATAGGATTACTATTTGGTGCATTCTTTTACTATATTGGTAAAACTGGGAAACCTATAAGTGCTATTGGAGGCATGGGCCGCAGAGAGGCGCTTCTTTTAGTATCTTCTAGTTGGATTTTCGGCGCAATATTCGCCTCTATCCCATATGCATTATGGGGTAAAGAATCGAGCAACCTTAAGCATCCCTTTAACTCTATTGTTAATTGTTTCTTTGAAGCAATGAGCGGATTAACTACAACTGGTGCAACCATTTTGACGGACATCAACACTGTCCCAGAGCCATTGCTATTTTGGCGAGCAATGACGCAGTGGCTTGGCGGACTAGGAATTGTAGTACTCTTTGTAGCAGTATTACCAAGCTTAGGTGTGGGCGGGAAAAAATTGTTTAAAGTTGAAAGCCCAGGGCCAGAACCCGAAGGCGTTCGCCCCCATATTAAAGATACAGCGCAAGTTCTTTGGCTAATATATGTATCGTTTACGGCTATTCAAATTGTTGCATATAAAACTGCAGGGTTAACATGGTTTGATTCGAGCTGTCACGCTCTCTCTACCATGGCAACCGGTGGTTTTAGTACCCACAATGCTAGTATCGGTGGCTTTAATTCAGGAATGGTGAATATAGTAACTATCATTTTCATGATTCTTGCGAGCACTAATTTTGGTTTGATATATTTAGCGATGCGCAGGCGGTTTCAAGCTATATGGCAGGATGTCGAATTTAGATTCTATATTGGCCTAATCGTATTTGGTTCAATCATCGTAGTATCTTCTTTGATTGCATCTGGCACCCCTATAACTGCAACCACCGGTCAAACTCAACCAGCTACATTAGTGAATGCATTAAATGAAGGAATATTTACAACTGTTTCAATGCAATCTAATACCGGATTTACCTCCGCAAACTATAGCTCGTGGCCTTTAATAGCACAGGCCACCATAGTCATAATGATGCTTATTGGGGGATGTGCAGGATCTACCGGCGGCGGCATAAAAGTAATACGGATTTGGGTCGCATTTAAAATAATGTTGGGTGAAATCGAACGAGCCTTTAGGCCTAATGTTGTGCGCCCACTTAAGGTGGGTAAAAGTGCAATTGATACGGAGATGAAAATTGCAACTTTATCTTATGTATTAGGGATATTAATATTATTGGTAATCGGTACGGGCGGAATTATGTTGCTTGAGGTTGAAAAGACCGAATGCAATATTAATACAGCAATTTCGACGGCAATCTCAACAATATGCACTGTGGGGCCTGGATTTGCAAAAATTGGTGCAATGGAAAACTATGCGTGGTTCAGCGATACCACAAAAATATTCCTCTGTTTACTAATGGCAATTGGACGTCTTGAAATATTTGCAGTACTTGTACTATTAACGCCAAAATTCTGGCGAAGCAATTAATAATGAAGCCTCTTCTTGCAAGGGCTTGCGTTGTGTGTGCCTGCCTTTGTCTACCACTTGGTTTGTTCGAATATAACTTTTTCTTAACCAGCGCTGGCTGCTTCCTGGTTGCATCCATTTTAAAATTCCCCTTCAGAGAAGAGGAGGGGTGGGAATGCGGCTGTGGATATGACTTGTCCTACATCAAGCCCAAGTCAAAAATCTGCCCTGAGTGTGGAGCATCGGTGGTATTTGAATGGTCGCCATCGCCTGGTAAATTTTGCACACGCACAGCTCGACGTTTGCGTTTTGGAATCATCCAATTTACGTTTTCTTTGCTACTGCTTGCTGTATATCTAGCTTATTCCTTGTACCACACACCAGAATAAGTATTTACATTGGCTTATCTTCAATCGTCACATCGTAGATGGACAGCAATTTTTCTTTATCGAAAATCATTTCTTCTCGGGATGTTCCAACAACTTCGTATCGTGGTGTAAGTTCTATTGCATTACAAGGGCATGCTTCTTCACACATGCCACAGAAGATACATTTTAGTTCGTCTATTTCAAATGACTTGGGTCTTTTCTCACGATCATCCCATGGGGCTGCTTCTGCAACTATGTCAATGCAATTCGCCGGGCAAGCAGTCGAGCACATAAAACATGCGACACAACGCTCGCGGCCTTGCTCATCACGGTTTAGACGATGAACACCTCGAAAGACGGATCGTTCTTGACCGCCTTCAAGTACATCCCGCTGATCTCGCTTTTGCTCAGGATATTTGACAACCCAGACATTGTTTTTATTGGAGCCACCTCGCCCCATGTTGCCAAGGCAATGCTTCAACGTTGTCCCAAGCCCACGGAGCACAGCAGGTACAAAGAAATAATCGGAAGCGCTTAAGGGCTTTGGCGTGACATCCACTATATGTGATTTGCTCTGATTCATTGAATAGGGATTATACCGTTTCTGATAGAGAGACTAGCCCTCGACATCTGGCTATGCATGAGCCTACAATGCGCCAATGGCAAAAAATACCCAAGCTAGCCGGCTCTGGAAACTCTCCTCGATGGGTTTTACCTTTGTTTCGATGATTATTGCAGGTGGGCTATTAGGCTGGCTCGCCTCATGGTTATTTGGGCAATCTGAGCATGAAAGAACATTTATAGTCATCGGAGCAGTTGTTGGAATTATTGTCGGTATGGTTGACTTCATAAGGGATGCCCTACAAGCAGTGCATGAGGATGAGGTATGAATTCACCTAAGATATCTCTTCCCTTTTGGAAATTAATTGCCGCACAAGGTATTGCTGTTGCCCTTGCAGATTTGATCTGGATAACAGGGGTCCTTGTTGGAGGCTTTTCAAGCGATTATATTTTGTGGGGCTTAAGTGAAACTACCATTATTTGGCTTATTTCCACCGTGACAGTAGTCATTTTCGTGCCTGGAAAATGCAGGCCCATCGCTACCATTGGAAGCCTCTGGTCTGCCACTTCGTTTGGTCGATTTATTGCCGCACTTGGTGCATCTTCCTTGCTATACTACATGGCTCATTTTGGGCTTCGCCCATTGTTATTTTCGTTTCTATTGACCGCTGTATTTTTGCTGATTGCCGAAACCAAAGTTATCGCAACAACAATCTCAAAATACTGCTTAAATACTGAGTAAAGAACATGTTTCCAATTCTTGCAAGTGACAACCCAATTCACCACATTCTAGACAAGCCGGTCTCAGGAATGGAGCATATTACTCTTTTAGGTAAGCCAGCTTTTACAATGCACATGGTGTCCCTTGTAATAGCAGCGATTGTTACTTTTCTTATTCTCAAGATTGCTGCGAAACGAATTTCTGTTGGGCATGAGTCCCAAGGCACTGACCGTTTCCTCACAAAAGGTCGCATCCCACAAATTATTGAAGTCATCACACTTTACTTGCGGGATAATGTCATTCGTCCTGTACTTGGTCATGATACGGACAAATTTTTACCTTATTTACTCTCAGTATTTTTCTTCATTCTAACTTGTAATGTATTGGGAATGATCCCCTTTGCTGATATACAAACAGTCGTTGGGAAAGTTACTATTGGAAGTGAAATAGAAAGTTGGGCAGTATTTGGCGGAACCGCAACAAGCAACCTCGCCGTCACTGCTGGACTTGCAATCGTCTCCTTCTTTGTAATCCAAGCGCATGCGTTCAAATCCTTGGGTGTCGGCGGGTGGGCACATCACTTAACTGGTGGAGCGCCCTTGTACTTACTGCCAATCATGCTTCCAATTGAGTTTATGGGCATGTTTATTAAACCGGCGGCACTTGCCATTCGCTTATTTGCAAATATGGTTGCGGGGCACACCATGCTTGCCGTGTTAACAATGTTTGGGATGATGGCATTTCAAGCAACGCAAAACTGGTTTCTTACCGGTTCTGTTGAAGTCGTTTCAACTATTGCTGCGGTTTGTATTAGTTTTCTTGAATTGTTCGTTGCATTCCTGCAAGCATTTATCTTTATGTTTCTCACAACTGTGTTCATTGGACAGATGTCACACCATGAAGAGCATGCAGAGGCAGCACACTAATCTTTGGCCCACGTGGGATGGGTCTCTATGTTTTCTGAAGTGCTCCCACGGCACTTGCAAAATAGTCACTTGACGAACTGGATGAACTTATGAAAAAGCTTGTTGCTTTAACTGCTCTGGCCACACTCGGCCTCATGATTGTTGTCGACCCTGCTGTTGCTGCTGACGGTGCTGAAGCCGCCGCTGCTGGTACCGGTATTGGTCTTAAAGGAATTGGCGGCGGCCTTGCTGCTGGCTTCGGTGCTTTGGCTGCTGGCCTTGGTATTGGTCGTATTGGCGGTAGCGCTGTTGAATCAATCGCTCGTCAGCCAGAAATGGCTGGATCCATTGGCACAAACATGATTATTACAGCGGCTCTCGTTGAAGGCGTTGCCCTCTTCGCAGTTGTTGTTGGTCTGCTCGGCATTCTCTAAATTTGGGTTTACTGCTCAGCGGGTTTGTATTACAAACCCGCTGAGTTTACCCCATGGAAGGACCTCCTTTGATGATTCCCTTCATTGCATCTGAATCTGCATCGCCTGTTGACGTGCAGTTACTTACACTCGGAACAACCATTGTTGTCTTCGTAATCTTTTTACTTCTCGCGATGAAATTCGTATGGCCTCACATACTTACTGGCCTTGACCAACGAGAAGCGAAGCTCCGTGATGACCTTGAGTCTGCTGAAGAAGCACGTGCACAAGCAAAAGCCGCACTTGCTGACTATGAGCAAGAGCTCAGTAAGGCTCGTTCTGAAGCCAGTGAAATGATTGCTAAAGCAAGGCAAGACGCAAAAGCTGCTGCAGAAGAACTTCGCGCAAACAATACACGCGAGCTTGCAGAAATGAAAAACGCAGCGACCGCAGATATCAATGCTGCGAAAAAAGCTGCAATTGGCGAATTGCACTCACAAGCCAGTGATCTTGCTGTCGCAATCGCGAGTCGGATTCTTGATCGTGAAATATCTGCGGAAGACCAGCAAGCCTTAATTAGCGAATCACTCGCGGAAATGGTGGACACAGAGTGAGTGCGCAAACTAATGCCTTAGCCAATGTCTATGCTCGAAGTCTATTCGAACTAGCAACCGAAGCCGGTGGCAATGATAAAGTGCTTGAAATCGCAGATGAGTTGGAGCAAATTTCTGATCTGCTCTCCACAAATCAAGAAGTCTCCTTATTTTTCTCATCACCCATTATTGACAGTGCTAAACGTGGCAAAGCACTCTCTGCCATTTTTATGAATAAAGTAACTGATCTTACTTTGCGTTTTTTATTGGTTCTAAATACAAAAGCGCGACTTAACTGCCTTCAACAAATCCAAAAAGCATTCGATTTGCTCGTACAAGAAGCGATGGGACGCATTGAAGTTGATGTATTTACTTCTATTGGAATGAATGCTGAAGAACTTCAAACTATTAAAAAACAGGTGCAAAAAATGCTTGGCAAAGAACCCATTCTGCATCCTTACGTAGATGCTTCCATGCTTGGCGGTGTCAAACTACGCATTGGCGATCAACTTATTGATGGCTCGGTGCAAACTAAACTACGAAGACTCTCCGCACGCATTCAGAGCAGTGGTTCTGTTGCAATACGAGAGCAATTTGAAACGTATCTAGAAGATAATAATTAACAGAGAAAGCCCTTTCGAAGACGAGGAATATCGTGAAGATTAAAACAGACGAAATCACATCAGTCATCAAACAAGAAATTGACCAGTTCACAAGTGAATTGGAAATTTCAGAAGTCGGTCAAGTTGTCGAGGTTGGCGACGGAATCGCTAGAATTTATGGTCTCTCCGGTTGCATGGCTGGTGAACTACTTGAATTTGAAACATCTCGTGGCGCAGTTATGGGTCAAGCGATGAACCTTGAGGAAGATACTGTTGGTGCAATTATTTATGGCGATTACCTCGCTGTCGAAGAAGGTAATACTGTTCGCACAACAAACCGACTCCTTGAAGTGCCCACTGGACCAGAAATGCTTGGCCGTGTCGTTGATCCACTCGGAAATCCTGTTGATGGTGGACCCCCAATCAATGCTTCGGCAACTGCCAAGTTGGACATTGTGGCGCCTGGCATTTCAGCTCGACAACCTGTTGTTGAGCCAATGCAAACAGGCATTAAGGCTGTGGACTCAATGATTCCAATCGGACGCGGTCAACGTGAATTAATTATTGGAGATCGCAAAACAGGTAAGACTGCTGTTGCGCTCGATGCAATTATCAACCAAAAACAATACTGGGGTACAGACGAGGCTGTTGTCTGTGTCTATGTTGCGGTTGGGCAAAAAGATTCTACTGTTGCGGCGGTCATTGACACATTGAAAAAGAATGGTGCAATGGAATACACTATTGTTGTTGTAGCTGGATCTTCAACCGCTGCCCCGCTTCAATACATCGCTCCTTATGCTGGTTGTGCAATGGGTGAGTACTTCATGTGGCAAGGGAAAGAAGGCAAGACTCCAAAGCATGCACTTTGTATCTACGATGATCTTTCAAAACAAGCTACGGCATATCGTCAATTATCGCTACTCCTACGCCGGCCGCCTGGACGTGAAGCATTCCCCGGAGACGTGTTCTACCTACACAGCCGCTTGCTTGAACGCGCAACAAAACTGTCGAATGAGAATGGTGGCGGCAGCTTAACCGCACTACCTATTATTGAAACACAGGAAGGCGATGTTTCGGCCTACATTCCAACAAACGTAATTTCAATTACAGATGGTCAGATCTACCTACAACCAGAGCTCTTTGCCTCTGGTGTTCGCCCAGCGATTAATGTAGGTATTTCGGTAAGTCGGGTTGGCGGTAATGCACAGATTAAAGCGATGAAGGAAGTGGCGGGTTCGCTACGCCTCGATCTCGCTGCATATCGAGAACTTGAAGCATTCGCACAGCTTGGGACTGAACTGGACGCTGCATCTCAGCAACAACTGGACCGCGGTGCTCGTCTTGTAGAACTTCTTAAGCAGGGGCAATACACGCCATACAAGGCCATTGACCAGGCAATTTCCATTTATGCGGCATCAAAAGGATTCCTTGATGATGTTGAACTTACAGAGGTACATGCCTTTGAAGAAGGATTACTTGAATATATGAATACTTCAGCAAAAGCAACAAAAGACAAACTTGTTGAATCAAAGTCATTCAAGGGTCTTGAGGATGACTTTAACGCTGCGGTTAAAGACTACAAAGCAACCTTTACTGCTTAATTTTCTTGCTACATTTGACCTAAAAGCCCCTGGCATCGCTAGGGGCTTTTTTATTGAACATACTAAATATCTTGGCGTATAAGTTGACATCGTTTCTATGGTTATAAATCGGCTTTTTAGCCGATTAGAAGAGAAAGCATGAGTGATTTAACGAAACAACACCGTCTAATTCCTGCCGCACTCGACGCTGTCTGCACAGCCTGTGCTGTTTCACGAGCAATACAGGCAAATGTCGAGCTACTGAAACAAATTACTAAAGATGACAAAAGCCCGGTTACAGTAGCAGACTATGCCGTTCAAGCAATTATTGCGCTGAGCTTGGCTGAGCATCTCAATGAAAATGACCGCCTCATTGTTGGTGAAGAAGATGCAAAAGAACTACGAAGCGAAAATCAACAACTTATCCGCCAAGCAGTACTACAGGCTGTCCAAACATGGAAGCCTCAAGTCAGCGAAGAGCAAATGCTTGAGGCAATTGACCATTGTGATCATGATGGCTCCTCAGAAGGATATTGGGCACTTGATCCAATTGATGGTACAAAAGGCTTTCTTCGTGGACAACACTACGCTATTGCACTTGGAAGAATAGAGCACGGTGAAGTGGTAGCAGGTGTTATGGGCTGTCCAAATCTATCTGCTAATCAAAGCCATCCCCTCAATTGCAATGACCCTGAAGGCGTAGTCTACGCTGCCTCTAAAGGCGCTGGTGCATGGGAATATGCAAAGTGCGAACCGGATACTCAACCAATGCGCATTGTTTCTTCTTTATATAAACAAGAAGCGCCACTTCGTTTTTGTGAATCTGCTGAAAAAGGGCATTCAAACAGAGGAGATAGTGGCAGAATCATTGACAACATCGGTACAGAAGGCGATTCAGCGCGTCTGGATTCACAATGCAAATATGCGCTTGTTGCACGTGGTCAAGCTGACGGCTACCTCAGATTACCCACAAGCAAAACTTACGTTGAAAAAATATGGGACCACGCGGCCGGACTTTGCATTGCGCAGGAAGCAGGTGCAATTGTGAGTGATGTATCTGGGAAAATGCTTGATTTCACACATGGCGCAAGGCTTGAACAAAACCGTGGAGTCATTTGTGCCATCGCTGGACTGCATGAAAGGATTATCGCAACAATTAATGAACTTGCGATTGATCAAGAATGATTGGTCAGTGGATTGATGACTCATATAACCCCTGGATTACATTGGCTATTCTCTGCCTCGTTGTCCTAACGCTCATAATACGAAAAAAAACCGGGCCGGATTTAGTCATGGCAGGCGGCCTTGTCTTGCTACTGCTGTTTGGGATTATTGACGTTGCTGAAGCAACTGCTGGATTTGCGCAACGACCCATTCTGATGATTGCGGGGCTATTCGTTGTTGCGGCAGCATTGCAAGAAACAGGCGGAATTGAAGTCATTGGGCATAAACTTCTAGGCAAGCCAAAGACTCTTGCAAAAGCTCAATTTAGAATGATGATTCCTGTTGCTGCAATGTCAGCATTCATGAACACGACCCCTATTGTGGCAATGTATTTGCCAATGGTCAATAACTGGGCTAAACGACTTAAAATTCCTGCCTCAAAACTTTTTATGCCACTTAGTTTCGCAGGCATTTTAGGTGGGCAAGGCACAATGATTGGAACGGGGTCAAACCTTATAATCATGGGGTTGTTTATTGAATGGTGGGAGTCCCCCCCCCAGTGGGTATCAACACTCCAATTGTCTGCACCAAGTAGCGCAATAAGCATGTGGGGAGCTGCATGGATTGGTGTCCCTGTTGCATTTTTTGGAATTCTCTTTATTGTCATAACTTCAAAATGGCTGGTTGCAACAAGGCAATTACCCGAGAATGAACAACGTGGCTCTAGAGAGCGTGGAATCACCATGACCATTAAACAGGGTTCTCCAATTGTTGGGAAAACTGTAGAGGCAGCTGATCTTCGTGAACTTCCGGGACTGTTCCTTGCTACAGTTATCCGCGAATCTGAAAAATTTCAAGCAGATCCAAATACAATACTTCAAAAAAATGACAAGCTCGTTTTTGTTGGAGATCTTGGATCAGTTGTTGAATTGCGTAAAACACGCGATCTCATCCCCGCAGAAGAAGATGTTGGAGGGCGTGCTTTTTCTAGAAAAATGATCGAGGCTGTTGTTTCAAGCAGTTCACCTCTTGTTGGAACGACCATTCGCGAGTCGAAATTTCGCTCGCGGTACAACGCCGTCATTCTTTCGGTCCATCGAAATGGTAAATATCTCAATCAAAAAATTGGCCCAATAAAACTACAACCAGGTGATACACTGCTGCTTGAATCTGGTGGGGAATTTTTAAAAACGTGGGAACATAGCGCAGATTTTTATGTTGTCTCTGAAATTCAGGGCTCAAGGCCACCATTAAGAGAAAAAGCTTGGATATCGCTTGCTCTTCTTGGCGCATTAATCCTTTCATTAACATTTGGAATCATGGACAGGATTGCATCAATTTGGCTTTGTGGTCTATTGATGGTTCTTTTCAAATGCATCAACGGACCAACTGCTCGCAAAGCTATCAATATTCAAGTGCTTATTGTGATCGGCGCAGCGATAGGTATTGGCAAGGGTGTGCAAGTTAGTGGTCTTGCAGCACTCTCAAGTGGTGCTTTGCTCGATTTTGCAAGCAACGCACAAATTGGCAACTATGGAACACTCTTCCTGATTTTCATAATGACTAGTATTGGCGCGCAACTCATGACGAATTTTGGTGCCGCAGTCATAATGTTCCCAATTGTAATTGGTGCCGCTGAAGGTCTTGGGGTAAGCCCATATCCATTTGTCTTTACTATGATGGCAGCAGCTGGATGCAACTTTATAACGCCATTTACATATCAAACTAATCTCATGGTGTATGGGCCAGGCGGATATCATTTTTCTGATTTTCCAAAACTCGGGATTCCTCTGACTCTACTTGTTGCATTGATTGCAACATTCGTTGCGCCAACTGTATTTCCCTTTATCCCCTTCCAATGAAATTAATCCAAAGATTTGCAATAATTTTCGGAGTGGTTTTGATTAGCGCCTGGTCCATAGGAATCCTATTCTCTGACGCATACTTTTGGAGCCAGTGGCTTGCCTGGATTCCCACAATTTTAGTTACTCTGTTCCTCTCTGCGGTTGCGTTAGTCTTGTATATGACCAACAAAAAAAACGTCGCTGTAATTTTTTCTATTTTGACGCTTATTCTTGCGCTTGTATATTGTTTTATTGACAACCGATTCCTCGCAAAAAATACAACCAAAGGTGAAATTTCACTGCTTGGTTGGACGATGAGTCATTCCAAAGAGACAAGTTCGGGCGCCTCTGCTGATTTTATTATAGGAATTGATGCAGATATTACGGTGCTCACTCATGGCTGGTATGTGCGTAGTGAACGGTCACTGCGCGATTGGATTTCTAAGCACGGGACTCTAGTTGTGAACAGTCAGTTCACAATGATCACAAAGTACAAACCGATCCAAAGCATTTCACTCATTGCAAATGATGGTATCTACATTTCAAAATTTGTCCTCGATACAACCGAAATACTTGGAGACATTCTCGTTATTTGGACATTGGATTTACCTTCTACTTTATCTGATTCCAAAATGAACATTGCAAAAAAAGTCAAACGGCTAATTGATGAAACACAAGAAAGCCCGCCTGATATTGTTCTTGGGGATTTTAATATGACTCGAAACAGTGCTGCTCTACATAGCATATTCCCTAAATATCAGCATGGCGCTGATGAAGCTGGAGTTGGCCTGCTAGCTTCGTTTCCTATGAAATACCCGCTTTATCACATTGATCATACGCTTCTTGCAGATTCCGTTATAGCTGAGAAATACAAACTTATTAATCCAAAATTTGGGCGACACCGTACGCAGTATATTGAGATTAGTGCAGCTCAATAACGAGGCACTATCTATTGAAAATCTCATAAATTAAATCATCAAGTTCACGAATGCCATTAAAATCTGAAGGCGGCAAAGCGGCGAGTTTTGTTCGAATAATTACATCATCAACCCATGAAACTGATCCATCACCTCGTAGCTGATTGTAACCAACGCCGTGACTATAATCGGATTTTGTTTGTAAGCCATCAGTTATTAAGATTAGCTTTTCACCTTGCAAAAGTGAACGTCGCTTCCCTGTTCGCCAATCTTTATGACCTGCATAATGATAATTTCCATAGAGATCTTCATTAATCACAGGTTCTTCCCAGCATTCTTTGCATTCGTCTACTTTGTGTTCCCCTTTGTGGCTTGGACAATAATAGACTGATGGCTCATCGCAATAATGCCAACGATATAAATGGCCCAGGCCATCCCAACTGGAATCTGGTAAAGGTTCTGGGACTGGAATACCCACTTCATTTGCAATTTGAGGACTAGCTAACTGAACCCCATTTCGCACCTTCCCAAGAAAACCAGGATTTGGTTCTGGTAAATCAAGCGAACTTGCAGCAGGTAGTTTGTACCTTCTTGAACCAGCATACATCGTTATTGCTTGACCAAGTTGGCGCTGATTTGAACCACAAAGAACTCGATGTGCATTTTCACGGACCGATGATAATGCTGGAAGAAGAAGCCCTGCGAGAAGTGACGTTATGCTCATTACAACAACAAGCTCAAGCAAACTGAATCCTCGCGAATAATTCTTCACATAGTCTTGGCGACTAAATTCTCTAGATGTTTCATTGTTGTATTGCATATAGCTTGCGTCAATTCATACAAAAAG
>CAJWSE010000024.1 GCA_913046275.1 uncultured Phycisphaerae bacterium
CTCTGAATGACCGTGTTACAGGGGAAGCATTGGTCAAAACCCTCGGGCAAGGCCCAGCCGCCCCTGCTGACCAAGTCCGCATTGAAAGCAACGCCCAAGATAATATTATTTTATTTGATCAAAACGGAGGACTCGTCGATTTTTCTCAAGAAATCTTGATTTCGCTAACCATTGGCGAAACGAACGCGCTGATTCAAATAAGTCCCACTACTGGTTCCATTCAGTAATTATTTAATACCGTACTCTTTGAGTTTTCGGTATAGCGTACGTTCGCCAATTCCTAATAAACTTGATGTCTGCTCACGATTACCACCCGTCATAGCCAATGTTTGTCGGATTGCTTCTTTTTCAAGTTTATCTAGACCAATACCAGCGAGTGATCCAAGATCAAATGAATCATCCTCACCCGAACTTCTTACCTCATCAGGAACTTGAGCAATCTCAATCGTATCACTCGTAGCCATAACAGCCATTCGCTGTACAACATTCATTAATTCTCGTACATTACCTGGCCAATCATATGCAACCAATCGTAACATAGCAGGCTCGGACATTGCTGGCACTGGACATTCCATCTCAGCAGCATATTTACCAAGTGCATGGTTTACTAAAAGAGGGATATCCTCCCGACGTTCACGTAACGGTGGAACATGTATTTCTGCACCATTTATTCGAAAGTAAAGATCCTCACGAAAATCTCCACCCTCACATCTTAATTTTAAATCCTGATTAGTAGCAGAAACAAAACGAACATCCGTGGAACGATCGCTATTTTGACCAAGTCGAACGACCTCACCCGTTTCCAAAACACGAAGCAATTTCGCTTGCATTGATAATGGCATATCGCCAATTTCATCTAGGAAAAGCGTTCCCCCACTTGCATATTCGAACACACCTTCCCGATCCCTATCTGCACCCGTAAATGCTCCGCGGACGTGTCCAAAAAGTTGATCTTCAAGCAGCGATTCACTTTGCCCCGCACAATTAAATGCTACATATTTTTTTTGAGCTCGTTTTGATTGGTTATGAATAGCGCCAGCAACAAGCTCTTTGCCTGTGCCTGATTCTCCCGTAATCAAAACAGGAAGATTACTTGGACCAACCTGCTTAATAAGTCCAATAATTTTCTTCATCGCAGGAGAGTCTCCAATGATTCCTTCAAAACCATAGGCAGAATCCACCTGGCCTTTCAAACTCTCATTTTGTTGACGCAACATCACAGTTTCAGCTGCTCGATTTATGAGATTTCTAAAAACATCAAGGTCAAGTGGTTTTTCAATAAAATCATATGCACCACCTTGAAGAGCAGATTTCGCAGTAGGAATATCACCATGTGCCGTAACAACAATTGTGGCAGCGTTGTATTGGTTTGCACGAGCGCATTCAAGAACTTTTAATCCGGAATGTTCCTCTTCCATAACCATATCGGTAACAACAACATCAAAACTACCCATGGCAAGCTCTTCTTTTGCATTCTCAAAACCATCCACAATTGTACAAACATGGCCCAATCGACGAAGAGATTCAGCCATGACTTCCGCATGATCTGGCTCATCGTCCACTATGAGAATTTGTGCGTGGAGGTCTGTCATAAAAACACATTGTACATTGAAAATGCAAACCACCTAGAAAAGTTCTAGTAACTTCTTTAAGTTCAAGATAGTGTACGAATCACGGCGATAGAATCTATATAGATGGCACCCACCTTACCCCATGGATTTACAAAAGACACGTTAAGTGGAAAACAGTACCATTTCATTGGAATCGGGGGCTGCGGAATGAGTGGGCTGGCCAGGTTACTTGCGAACATTGGCGGCAAAGTTCAGGGTACTGATGCTATCGCTTCAATTGTCACCCAAAAACTTGAGCAGGATGGCATCTTGGTTTCTTATGAACAAGACGGCAGCGCCATATCAGAGGATATTGATTTGGTCGTCCATTCGGCAGCGATTCCACATAGCCACGCAGAAATAATATGCGCCGAAGAAGCGGGGATTCCAATCGTAAGTTATGCCCAAATGCTTGGTTTTGTGCAATCAAATCATACTGGGGTTTGCATCGCAGGCACGCATGGCAAATCAACAACCGTTTCCATTCTAAGCTCAATTTTACAACACACTGGATTTGAACCAAGTTTTATAGTTGGCGCAAATTGCAACCAAATTGGTGGTTCCAGCAAAGTAGGAAATACCAAGATAGTAAAAGGGACTCTTGAAGGTTTGCAAGGAATTTTGGTTAGTGAATCATGTGAATTTAATCGTTCGTTTCATGATCATAACCCTACTCTTGGACTCATCAGCAATATTGAAGAAGATCATCTGGATTATTACCAATCACTTGACACGATTATTGAAGCATTTCGAGGTTTTGCTATGCAAATCCCAAATGCAAAAGATGGCGGATACCTGCTTATCGCACATGATGGTGCACATCGAAGCATTGTGACCCCTGGTTTGCAATGCAAAGTAGAAACATTCGGATTCCATCCAGAGGCAGATTATCAAATCATCTTTGACCCCTCTGTTCGAAGAGTCGGCATCCTTCGAGATGGTATGTGGACCGTACAATGGACAAATCCAATGCCTGGCTCACACAATGCACTGAATGCTGCCGCCGCTGCAATCCTAGCTGTAAACTTAGGTGCCGATTGGGAAGAAATTACTCCTGCACTAGAACAATTTGAGGGACTTGACCGTCGACTACAAAAACTAGGCACTATCAATTGTGGCGATGAGGGACAAGCAATTGTCTATGACGACTATGGGCACCATCCCACTGAAATAGAAATGACATTGAAAGCGTTGCGTGCTGCAGAACTCCCAAATCGACTTATATGTGTATTCCAGCCCCACCAACACAGCCGCACACGTTTTCTATTGAATCAATTTGCCCAAAGTTTCTCATGTGCTGATGAAGTTATTGTCCCACATATTTACTTTGTTAGAGATTCTGAAACAGAACAGCAACGAGTTTCTGCGCAAGACTTAGTCGATAAGTTAAATGAACAAGGTGTTTCTGCTCAGCACATCAACAATTTTAATGACATTGTTTTACAAATTAACAAAATTGCAAGTGATGGCGACCTGATCGTTATCATGGGAGCAGGGCCTGTTACAACAATTGCGCATATCCTCGTCGGCAATATAGAAACCTCTACAGAGTAATGCAATCCTCGCAAATACCCAATTTAACTGACCTTGACATAGAAGTGATTAGCGATGCGCCAATAAGTTTAAGGACCTATTTTGGCATTGGCGGAAGTGCTGAAATCCTCGCAATACCTCATTCAATGCAGGCACTCAGCACATTAATTAAGAGATGTAATGAAATAAACACACCCATTCATATTTTAGGCAAAGGCGCAAATTTACTTGTTTGCGATTCTGGAATTCATGGCATCGTCGTTTCTCTAGAACAAGAATTCTTCAAAACTTTAACGTCTTCACAGCAAAGTGATGGTATTGAAGTCAAAATTATGGGCGGTGCAGATCTAAGCAAATCTTTGATGCACACTTCGCGCAATGGATTGCATGGATTAGAGGCCATGGCGGGCATACCTGCTTCTATAGGGGGGGCAATTAGAATGAATGCTGGTGGCAAATATGGTGAGATTTCAGACAATCTAGAATCATTCTCCTGCCTGACGAATACTGGAGAAGAAAAAACCTACTTTAAGGATGAATTCAGATTTTCATATCGCGAAAGTAACATTAAAGAACCAATTATTACTTCTGCGACGTTTTTACTTCAAGAGGACAACCCAAATAGTGTGCGTGAAAAGATTAAAGACATTTTTGAATGGAAGAAAACACGACAACCGCTTTCGAATACTTCTGCTGGTTGTGTTTTCAAGAATCCCATGACCGATACAGGTGAACGTGTCTCTGCCGGCTGGCTAATCGATAAGGTTGGTTTAAAGGGCTCTATGATTGGAGGAGCATCAGTTAGCAATCAACATGCTAATTTCATCACAACAAAAAAAACAGCAAATACAAGTGATGTCCTTAGTCTCATTAAAAGGATTGAACGCCAAGTATACGACGATACAGGTATTCACTTAGAACGCGAAGTCGTTGTTTGGGGTTCAAACAAATGAACAAAACTGTTTGCGTTCTAATGGGCGGACCAGATGCTGAACGCCAAATTTCAATTCAATCGGGTCAATCGATTGCTGCGGCACTAAAAAAATCTAATAAATTTAATGTGATAGAGAAGATTATTGCCCGCCCTAACCTTAAGGAGCTTCAAAAAATCAAATGTGATGTTTTCTTCCCAGCACTTCATGGACCATTTGGCGAAGGTGGACCACTGCAAGTACTCCTTGAACAAATAGATTTGCCATTCGTTGGAAGCGGAAGCGCAGTTTCAAAAATGGCGATAAATAAAAGCGAATCAAAAAAATTCGCAAAAAAACATAATATTGCAACTCCAGAATGGTCAATCATCAAATGTGATTCAACGCTTGACTTCAAGCTGCCCATAGTTCTAAAACCAAATAGCGATGGTTCTAGCGTTGGAGTTTCTATTTGTCATACGGATAGGGATGTCATGAATAATCGAAATAAACTTTTTGAAAAACATGATTCCATACTTATGGAATCCTATATCAATGGTCGCGAACTCACCGTTGGAATCATTGAGGGTGAGGCTCTTCCAATTATTGAAATTATCCCACCTAATGATTTAGATACGTACGATTTTGAAGCAAAATATGAGCGTAAAGATACTGCATACATAGTCAATCCTGATTTACCCGAAAACAATTGTGTCGAATCTGCACTCAAAATTTATAACAGTATGGGCATCCGTGATCTAGCACGAGTTGATTTTTTACTTGACGAAGAAGGTGCCTGGTTCCTTGAAGTTAACACCATGCCTGGGTTCACGCCACACTCACTCGTGCCTAGGGCAGCTAGTGCGGGTGGAATTAGCATGGAATCCTTGTGCATTTCTCTGGTGGCCTCCGCATTAGCGCGTTAATCAAGTCTACAGCTATGCTTGGTCGATGTTATAGCACCCTATGGCACAAAGAAAGAGGAAATCATTTGCATACAAGGCCTTAACTATCTTCGGCGCTATAGGTCATATTTTCAAATCACCTATCGTGCTATCTTGGGTACTCGCAATAACTGGACTAATCGCACTTACTGCAATGAGTGTTCCAAAACTCCGATCGACACAAATTTCTGCTGCGGACATTGCCGTTTCTTTCGAAAATCCGCCCGTCTGGATTGATGATTCGGTTCTTCGCGAACTCGAGGGTGTTGCGAGAACATGCCTTGCAAAAACTATAGTAGGCCGAGAAGGATTAATAGATACTTCAAGTGCTCTCCTTGCAACTGGCTGGTTTACAAATGTATCGCAAGTACGCTGGATCGATGCAAACAAAGCTGCTGTTAGCGCTACATTTTTAGTCCCCTACGCTCGAATACAAGACCGTTCTGGAGTCTTATATGTTGATGTCCAAGGGCGTCGACTCCCTAAACGCCAACACCAAGGTGTCATTGTAAAACCCAACTACCATTTCATTACATTAGTGGAAACCTCATATGAGCGACCTCAACGTCCTGGTCTACAGTGGAATGGTGAGGACGTCCATGCTGGCATTCAATTGTTGAATCTTATCTATGATCAATCATGGGCCACACAAATTAAAACTATAAATCTATCACGCTGGTCAAATAAAACGCTGCTCTTTGAAACAGACAAAGCGAGTACATTCATCTGGGGGTCAACTCCTCAAAATGAACGCCCACTTGAAGCATTGGCAAACCAAAAGATAGAAAGGCTAAATCATATTAACGCTAAACACGGTCGAATTGATCAAGGAATTAGCGCTCAGTTCGACTTGACAAATCCTAGACGTGTAATTCGCAAATAGATCAAGCAATAATTCATTTTTTATCGTATCGTGGTGACATGACGCATCTTTCAACACCCGCCATTCTCTTTGTTTCAGAATTAATCATAAAAGTAGTAATGATTGCATTTTTATTACTAAGCAAAAAGAAGACGGACTCAGCAAAACTTGCATGGATGCTATTAATCGTTTTTATACCATTCATTGGAACATTAGTTTTTCTGCTCGTAGGTACAAGACGTCTTGGAAGTATTCGACGAAAGAGAAATAGGCAAATCTTAAAATCTATTCCGCAATGCGTCTCCTATCATGTGCCCGATGCACGACTTCATAAACATTCAATTGATTCGAAGTACTGCTCCGTCTCGCACATTACTGAATCAATAGGCCACTCTCAAATTGTGTGCGGAAACAATGCTAAATTATTTGGTGATTCAGAAAAATTCATTGATGCAATCGTTTCCGACATTCAACAAGCAAAAGACCAATGCCACATCTTGTCATACATCATGCTGAATGACAATGCCGGCAAAAAAATAACTGACGCATTAATAGAAGTCGCTAGAAGAGGCGTTGCATGCCGCCTACTACTTGATTCCATAGGGTCAAAAGATTTTCTAAAATCCGCGAATTTGCACCGTTTAAAAAACGCTGGAGTACATGTAATCGCTGCATTGCCTGCTAATTTAATTCGTGCCATATTCTCTCGAATCGATTTAAGAAACCACCGAAAAATTGCTGTCATTGACAACAAAATTGGCTACATGGGTTCAAACAATATTGCTGAACCATCGTTCGCGGTGAAACCTAAATTCGCACCTTGGGTTGATGCATCAGTTCGTTTAACTGGCCCCATTGTTCAGGAACTCCATGCAATTTTTATCCAAGATTGGTATCTTGATTCTGATGAAGATTTATCACGCATCTTAAAAAATGGAGTTGAATTTAATGACGACGGCTTTGCTGCACAATTGATAGCTACAGGCCCAAACAGTAATAACCACGCGCTAAGTCAACTCTTACAAACTGCGTTCTTCAGCGCACATAGTGAGCTGATTATTACAACACCATACTTCTCTCCTGATGATTCCGCGGAATCAGCATTAATTATTGCCGCACAGCGTGGCGTTGATACACACCTTGTTGTACCTGCCAGCAACGACTCACGACTTGTAGGCGCTGCTTGTCGAAGCCGATACTTGAAACTCCTTAACGCAGGCGTGCATATCCACGAATACGAAGGGGGATTGCTACATGCAAAAACAATGACCATCGATAAAGAAATCGCACTAATTGGATCTGCAAATCTTGATCGGCGAAGTTTAGACTTAAATTTTGAAGTAAATATGCTTGTATACGATTCTAATTTTGCAAGCGAACTTCGTTTTCTGCAAACAACTTATATCGAACAATCGAACGCTATAGCCCCTTCTGTGCCATCAGAATGGTCTATTGCTCAGAAGCTATGGCAAAATTTGATAAGTTTGATTGCCCCAATTTTGTAAAAATAGGCAAAATAATTGGCTTAAATAGTCAATATTCATTAAATTATCACGGTTTGATTAAGAAGTAATAGTTAGATTCGATGCAAATTGCGCCGATGTAGTCAATGGAAATGCGCCCCTACCTCTTCTCCATCTCAGTAATTATTACATTACTAAGCTTTACGACCAATGTCATAGCTGAATATGTGACCATCAGTGGTACTGATGGAATATACGATATCTATGCAGGCAATTTTGAGGAGCTACTAGGGAATTCTGACAATACATTTGCAATTAGTGACTTGGATATACTTGCTGCAACACTTCAAAACGATGGTATTGAGACTATGGGACGGCTATCATTTATCTTGGCGGATACTGACACTGGAATGTCTTTTATTGGCCTATTTGATGGTGTAGCAATTAATAATCCAAATGGTTCAATAGTTGACCAATTTCTAGGAGTCTCTGCGACAACATCAACAAATACAGACTGGTTTGCTTCTGGAGATGTAGGCAGTCAGGTAGATTGGTACGATTTAGGAAATGAAACTCAACTTGTAAATGCATACCTTGGCTGGCACCATGGTCAAACTTCTGCTGGTTTTGCTTGGGGCGATATTCAAATGGCGCAATCTGGAACCGTAAACTTATATGACATTGATCTAACGGAATTTGCTAGCGAACCAATACAATTTTTAACATTCCAAGACAATCAATGGGATATTGCAGGCACTGCAAACTTCTCCCCCATGGGACAATATGCATTTTCATACCAGTTTGTGCCAACACCTGGCGCGATTGCACTGCTCTCAATTGCAGGAATAGCGCGCTCACGCCGTCGATACTAGCCAAAAGAAAATTTCATTTAATCTCTAAAGGGTCTATATCCCTAGATTATGACTGACTTTTCTGTTCATATAAAAGTTATTTTTTCTACATAAGTGTTTGTCATTGCCGCACTGCTCTATCCCGACATATGCCTGACGACTGACTAATGAGAGAGATGCTACGATGCGGATATAGGAGAACAATATGGCAATTACACTTACATTTCACGGGCAATCTTGTTTTCAATTTGAAGATGGTACAAGCACTCTTATCATCGATCCTTTTTTTACTGACAATCCCGTTGCAATCAAAAAAGTTGAAGAAATTTCTTGCACACATATTGCAATTACACACGGTCATTTTGATCACTTTGCTGATTGCGAAGTAATTGCAAAAGCAAACGAAGCCACCGTCTATGGCGTATATGAAATCTGCGATTATTTAACGGAACAGGGACATGCAAAATGTGAACCCGGAAATCCTGGTGGACGTATCGATGCCCCATTCGGTGGAATTTCATTCACTCAAGCAATACACTCTTCAAGCTACAAAGGTCGATACATGGGAATGCCATGTGGACTAGTTATTGAATTCGGAGGAGCTGTCATTTATCACGCTGGTGATACTGCACTATTCACTGACATGGAGCTTATTGGACAGATTTACCAACCTGACATCGCAATGTTGCCTATTGGTGACAGATTTACGATGGGGCCTGAAATGGCAGCAGCCGCTGCAGAGATGATTGGCGCTAGCACTTCTATACCCATGCACTACAACACCTGGCCTCCAATTGAGGTAGATGTTACTAGATTTTCGCCGAAGGATATGGACGTACTCGTTATGGAACCAGGCGATAGCGTTGAATTGTCTTCAGAATGACTATTGCTGACGTTATTTTAGTTGGTGGCAAATTAATTAATGTCAATTCAAGGACAATTGATTCTATAGATGTAGGTATTCTTGATGGCAAATTTACATTTGAAGCTACAGGAGCAAAAAAGTTTATTGAGCTCGGTGGATCTTTCATTGCCCCAGGATTTATTGATGCACACATGCATGTTGAATCAACTATGCTACCGCCCTCCTCCTTTGTTCCACTAGCCTTACCTCACGGCACAACATCTGCCATCTTTGACCCGCATGAAATCGCAAATGTCCTCGGTATTAAAGGCATTCAACTTATTCTTGACGATGCCGACGGATTACCCTTCGATTCATTTTTCACGGCGAGTTCATGCGTCCCTGCGTCTCCGCTAGAAACAAGCGGTGCAAATTTACTTTCTAATGACTTAGAACCACTCTTTGAAGATGAACGAGTCATCGCGCTTGCTGAGATGATGAATTTTCCTGGCGTTCTTCAAGAGGATATAGAAGTAATGAAAAAAATTAATATGGGTTTGCAGCATGGAAAAATTGATGGGCATTGCCCAGGACTACGAGGGAACGATTTACAAAAATATATTGATGCTGGAATTTCGAGTGACCATGAAAGCACCACCGCAGAAGAAGCCATTGAAAAACTTAATCGAGGCATGACTATTTACATCCGTGAAGGAAGTGCGGCTAAAAATCTTGAAGCTCTTCTACCAATCATAACTCCAGAAAATGCAAATCAAATTTGTTTTTGCACTGATGATAGGCACCCGGCAGATTTACACTTAACTGGACATATTGATCACATAGTCCGCAAAGCAATCGCACTTGGCCTCGACCCTGTTTTAGCAATATGCATAGCAACAAAACACCCTGCTTCCCATTACAACCTCGAACAATTAGGCTCGATTGAAGAAGGGAAACTCGCCAACTTTATTATCTTTGATAATTTGGAAGAACCCAAACCAAAACAAACTTGGCACAGAGGCACTCTTGTTGCTGAAAAAGGAAAAACAATCCCAAACATACAATGCTGTACAGATTGGTCTCCTGCTTTGAACAGTGTTCATTTACCATCATCAATAACACGAGAATCTTTTGATATAAAAGTAGAATCTGAACTTGTTCGTGTCATTGGCTTAGTGCCAGGACAACTCTTTACAGAAGAGCTACATTTGCCTCGCACTGATGAAGATGTCTTAAATATGGCAGTCATTGAGCGCCATCACAATACAGGAAACATTGGGCTCGGCTTGGTTAAAGGATTTCAATTTAAAAACGGATCAATAGCATCGACCGTAGGCCACGATGCACATAATATCGCCGTTGTAGGCGACAATTGTGGAGACATGTACATCGCTGCTCAAGCGCTTGCTGCATGCGGTGGCGGGCAATGTGTAGTTTCAAATGGTCAAGTACTTGCACTATTACCTCTACCTATTGCTGGACTCATGTCAGAAGCGCCACCTACTGAAGTCATTGCACAACAAAAAACTGTACTAGATGCCATACATTCACTTGGATGTCCAATGGAAGATCCATTTATGCCTTTGAGTTTTCTTCCTCTATCTGTTATTCCAAAACTTAAACTCAGTGATTTAGGCCTTGTAGATGTTGATCAATTTGCTATCGTGCCACTTGAAGTATGCGAAAGTTAACTCAACATATCAAACATGAGTTGGGCGAAGCGAAGATCTTGGCAATCGATGCTCGAACAGGAATCTTGCCTTGGCTGTATTGGGGAATCGCGGCATCATTCTATCTATATGAATTCTTTGCGCGTGTTGCACCAAGTGTAATCGAAGGGACACTTCAAAATGATTTTTCAATGAGTGCTTCGGCAATTGGATTCACCATGGGTTTGTATTACCTTGCATACGCACCAATGCAATTAGTTGTGGGCATATCGCTTGACCGGTTTGGATCAAGAAAGCTGCTTTCCACAGCAGCAATTATCGCAGGAATAGGCTGTTTAGCGTTCGCATTGGCAGAGAGTGTATTTTTTCTTGGCCTTGGTCGAATCATGCTTGGCATTGGTTCTTCATTTGCATACGTCGGCGCTGTCTACGTAGCTACAGTTTGGTTTCCAAAACGCAAACTTGCCTTTATCATGGGTATGACTGCCGCATTAGGTACTTTAGGTGCTGCACTTGGTCAAGCTCCACTGGCTGACGCGGTCCAGCTATATGGCTGGAGAAGTGCCATGTATACTGCCGCACTGGCAGGACTCATCATCGCCATCCTCATCTGGTTCATCGTCCCTCGAAGACCAGGCTGGTTTCTGAAGCTCGCTGAACTAGAAAAAGCAGAATCAACCGAAAATATGTTTGAAGGTTTACGGCAGGTTGTTTTAAATAGCCAAACTTGGCTAATTTCGATTATTAGTTTACTGCTATACGTACCGATCTCTACTTTTGGTGCGCTTTGGGGCGATCAATACATTGCTACCTCTACAGGCGTCGATACTAATACAGCAGCCTGGGCCATGACGATGATGTTTCTAGGATTTGCTGTTGGCGGCCCAGTTCTTGGATGGTTCTCTGATAAGAAAACACTGCGGAAAATGCCTCTATTTTTAGGCGGCATGATGAGCACAATTTCAATGATACTACTGCTCTTTGCAAGTGCAATGCCATTCTGGTTCACAGTATTTTGCCTTGTAACCACCGGCTTTTTTGCTGGCGCGCAGGCCATTACTTTTGCCGTCGCTGTTGAACAGCACAGTGCATTTTGCAAGGCGACTGCTGTAGCCTTCGTTAATTTTTTCGTCATGCTCGGCGGTTTTATTTTGCAACCTACTTTTGGAGCGTTACTAGATATTACCTCCGATACAGATTCATACAGCGCAGCTGATTATCGCATGGCCTTAATTCTTCTACCCGTTTCGCTTGCTGTTGGAACAATATTATGTAAATGGCTTAAAGAGAATAATTCGCTATGAATATCGCGCTTGTAAGTTGCAATAATTTACCTGGATGGGAAATTGATGACCAACCACTAATCGACTCGCTCGAAACGAAGGGTGTTACCGTGCATCGTCCTGCTTGGGATGATGATATAGACTGGGAACAATTTGCGATATCTATCATTCGAACAACATGGGATTACCATGAACAAAAAAATGCGTTTGTTTCTTGGTGTAAAAAAACACCTCGGCTTTGCAATAATGCGGAAATTGTCGAGTGG
>CAJWSE010000025.1 GCA_913046275.1 uncultured Phycisphaerae bacterium
TTAGAGGTTTTTTATCTGCGTACTCTTTTCGAATTGCCATAAGCCCTGGCATCTCATGCTGAGCAATTTCAATTTCCTTGCGACCAAACGCGATAGTTTCTGGGGAGAGGTCAGCCACCTTAAATGGGCAAGGGGCAAAAAGGTCTAGGTTGGTATTAAGAAATGTTGACATTGTTGGGGCTTCTGTGGTCACGTGGCCATCTCCTTTTGTGTTTCTTGAAATATCCTAATTCTTGGATAAAGGGGCAGGTATTGTAACGGAGGGTACTATTTTGTGTGCGATTCAAATTGGAATGCGTTATCATATCGCTCTTATAAACACCTTTAACAAACAGGAAAGACCAGTGGCAAATACATTTCTCTGCAAAATTGTAACTCCAAGCCAAGAAGCTTTTAATGGCGAAGCAACCTATGTTTCATTCCCTGCCTGGGATGGGCAATATGGCATGATGGAAGGGCTTGCGCCATTACTTTCTACACTTGCTCCAGGCAGCTTGCGCATCGATGTCAAGGAAGGCGAAAGCCAGTATTACCTTGTGGAGGGTGGATTCGCTCATGTGGACGGCAAATGTTTAACGCTTGTTACAGAAGGTGCAATCTCTGCTGAACACATTCACTTAGAAGAAGCAAAAGCAGAATTGGCTGAAGCAAATGCACGAGTTACAAGTGATGAAAAAGATAGACTTGCTGTTGAGCATGCGCAAAAAGTCGCCTCTGCAAAAGTCTCACTCGCTACACAAGCTGTAAAAAACGGTAGATCGGTATGACCCGCGACGATTTGAGTACTGACAATAAAGGTGCTCCATGTTCGACTATTCCACTGGAGCATCGCGTTGAAGCATTGCTTTTTGCAAGTGAGCGATCACTCTCTGAAACAAAACTTAAAACCATTCTGGGTCTTGAAGAAGAAGATGCTACAAAACAAATAAAAAAAGCGATAGACTCACTAAACAATTCTTATGATGCAGATACTCGGGCATTTCGTATTGAACGAATTGCAGGAGGATATAGGGTGATGACTCGAGAGGAACTCGCTCCTCTTGTTTCTCGCTTGCACACGGAACGTCAACAACAGAAATTATCTCAAGCAGCCCTTGAAACGTTGTCAATCATTGCGTATCGTCAACCCGTGATGCGCGCGGAGATTGAAGTGATTCGTGGCGTTGCTTGTGGAGATGTATTGCGTGGATTAATGGATCGACGGCTTGTTAAAATTGTTGGCAGGGCAGAAGAGCTCGGTCGCCCTATGCTTTACGGGACAACGAAAGATTTCCTTAATATCTTTGGTTTGGCCAATTTAAATGATTTGCCTGATGTGCAGGGATTAGATCGTGAGGCCTCTTGGAAGCCTGCAAAGCCAGAGGCGACAAATGGGGAGCCTGTTGCAGAAGATGCTGACCTAGTAAGCGAATAGTCCTAAGTGTATGATTAATTAATGAGCGATTGGCTACCAATGGATGAAGCGCAATCACGAGTGCAAATTGAAAGCATTGTTCAATTACTCGGCGATGCACCAAAAACAGTCGTTGATGTTGGCTGCGGTGATGGTAGGCTTTTAATTCCAATCTCGGTGGCAGGGCATAATGTTGTTGGGATTGATTTCGATTCGAACGCAATTAATGCGTGCGGAAGCAAATGTGCCGACTTAGATATTGACTCAACCCTACTTGATGGTGATGTATTTGATTTACTCCCGCTGTCTGAGCAGGTGGATGCGATTATTTGCTGTGGGCAAACACTCATGTTATTTCCTGATATACAAAAAGCAGTTGATTTATTTGTGCTTTTTAAAGAATCCCTTAAAGAAGATGGCGTAATTATTCTTGATGATTTGCCTAATGATTTGTGGCCAGAGGTTGCTGAGGGGCGCTGGGCGAATGGCATTAATGAAGAAGGTACGCTGCAACTTCTTTGGGAAAAAAATGATTTGGTGTTTACAATTCGAGAAGGTAATGCTGTAGATGCAGGAATGTGGCAAATGAAAGGCGCAGATAAAAAACTTCGACTTTGGACTACGAGTTCTCTCGCTTTAACAGCTCAACTTGCAGACTTATCGGTACCAGAAGTGTGGGTTGAAGGGGCAGTTCTGGTCATGAGGCCTGTGTAAAACTAAAAAACATGCTTGCATGCTACATTTGTTCATTCGGGCGTAATTAAAGACGAAGGTTGGGACTCGTACTTTCTTAATGGAACTGGAGATTCGCTTTATGCCCGCACAACGTTCTCGAACAACAGGATGGCGTCGTTGCCTTCAACAACTAGTAGATCATAATGGGTCGCTGCAAGTCGCCCTCGCGCCCAATGATCCAGCAGGTCATGATTTTGTCTGGCGTGCAAAACTCATTTCAACAAATGAAACCGAAATATTTGTTGAAATGCCAACTGCAGCTGGGGAACCATTGCCACTTCAAGAAGGCGTTCATCTGATTGGGATAATCGCAATCGGACAAAATCGTTGGATGTTTCGAACAACATGTTTAGGGAATACTGTCCATCGGTCTAATGGTCGTGATGGATATGGATTGAAACTTAAAATGCCAACGTCTGTAGAGCGATGCCAGCGAAGGAGAGACTATCGAATTACTACTGATACGCTTGAGCTGCCAACAGTTTTGTCGTGGCCATTGCTTGACCCTCGCTCCGTAGTGTTACCAGAGCGCATGTGTCAACTTCGCATAGAAAGGCATTATTCAGGAGCAAACGTGCTTAATTCGATTGAAGAGAAGGACGTTATGCCAGACACGGGACCAAGTTTTGGTGCAACTTTAGTTAATATTGGTGGCGGAGGTGTAGGGTTGCAAGTACCTCCAGGTGAATCTAGTGGTCTTGGACGTCATCGTTTGCATTGGCTTCGTTTTCCACTTCCTGGTTCAGATGGACCTCATCTTTGTGTAACAGCTAAATTAATGCATTGGCATTTGGAAGCTGGTGGCTCAACATATATGGGCATGATGTTTGATTTTTCATTCAACCCTTCACATCGTCGATTCGTCACGCAGCAAATTACAAGAGCGGTAGCTATTCAGCAACGAGAGCAATTTCGTGCAGCATGATAATGTTTGTATATAAAGCCCCGATGTAGGTGCATCTAATTCGAGGCAGTATTATGGCTCACGTTGTGGGCGCATGATGTGCGTTTTTACTTCGGATTCTTCAGCTTCATCGTGAGGATTTGACTCGGCAACAATGCCGCAACCTGTGCTATATTCCATCGACCCTTCAAAATGTTGTACTCCGCCTTTTCCTTCAAACAGTGCGGTTCGGATGGCGACGCTCAGCATTGCTGAGGCCCCAAATATTCCGATCGCGCCACAGTAGGGTCCTCGCGGTGTAGATTCAAGCTCTTGAATGATTTGCATCGCTCGGATTTTTGGTGCACCTGTTATTGAACCTGCTGGAAATGTTGCTTCAAGGATATCGGACATATTCATTTCAGCTTTGACTTTGCCCTCAATTTCACCGACACATTGCCAGACCGTAGGATGCCTTTCGATACCTCTTGCTTCATTGACTTTGACAGAACCAAATTCACAAACTCTGCCTAGGTCATTACGCATTAAGTCTACAATCATATGTAACTCTGCGGCGTCTTTTTCAGAATTGAGTAACTGTTCAGGGGAGTGCGTTTCAGAACGTGTGCCCTTCATTGGTCTAGTTGTAATCATTCTAGTTTTAGAGTTGAATTGTAAAAATAACTCTGGACTGAGTGACATGACAAAGCGCCCATCATCGGGAAATTCAAGCCAAGCTCCATACCATCCGCCCTGACCTCCTAGAAATGACAGTGCGCTTGAGCGAATATCTCCATTTGCATTTGTCCTAAATCGCCTTGTTATGTTTGCTTGAAATACATCGCCATTCTGAATAAAATCGACCGCAGTTTGGACAGAATTTTGAAAATGATCTTTCCCTGTGCAATCTTCCAAACTCTTCCACGCGGGGTTCACTTCAATTTGTTTTTTGATTAATGGTGGTTCAAGCCCGCCAATCGACCACCATTGGTTTGTTGTGGAGTCATGAATTAATGCACGGTCACACCAGACAGCGTCGACAAGTGGCCATCCATGATCGGGAATGATTCCTGAAGCAGGTTCAATCGAGTAGCCAAATTCATAGCCCAGGTACCCAATCCAATTTGGCAATATCTCATCATTGCTGTTCGAATCTAAAGCTTTACGGAGTTGCTGCATCGCATCTTCCCCGCTCAATCGCAACCGCTTACCGTCTGCTGGTGCAATTACGCTCCATCTAGACCATTTCTCATGTCCGCCATTTCCAATTAATGCCATCATTGGCATATCTGAACGCCATGAAGATGCAACTTGGCAAGGTGCTGCATTTAGATATGGCAAAGGTTTTGCGTCTTGAGGAAGCATTCGTTTACGCAGTGTACAGGGGCGGGTATCATACGCGTTACTGCGCTAAATCATGGAGACGTAAAAACGATGGCTATTGCTACAAAACGACGAACAAAGACCTCAAAAAAAACCCGTGTATCAAAAATGACTTACTGTTGGGGTGCAATTAAAACAGAGGGCAATGCAACTCAAAAGGATTTGCTTGGTGGTAAAGGTGCCAACCTCGCTGAAATGACATCCATTGGCCTCCCAGTGCCTCCTGGTTTTACGATTCCAACAACGATTTGCGAAGCGTATTATGCCGGGGGTAGCCAAATGCCAAAAGGCCTCGATGAAGCGACAGTGAAAGCAATTCGTAGAGTAGAGAAGGAGACTCGTAAAAAATTCGGTTCAGACACTAATCCGTTACTAGTTTCTGTACGTTCTGGTGCAGCTGTCTCTATGCCAGGCATGATGGATACGGTATTAAATCTGGGTTTGACTGATGCTGCAGTCAAGGGAATGATTACATTAACAGGTAATGCTCGCTTTGCTTGGGATGCTTATCGTCGATTGATTAACATGTTTGGCGATGTTGTGATGGGTATGAATCATGAAGACTTCGAGCACGAATTTGATATTGTTAAGAAAAAATATGGTGTCGAGCTGGATACGGAATTGTCTGCACAAGGTCTGGAAGAGGTCTGTGGGAGATACAAAAAACTATATAAGCGCAAAGTTGGGTCTGCATTTCCGCAGGATCCATACAAACAACTATCGCATGCTGTAGAAGCAGTGTTTAAATCGTGGAACGCCGATCGCGCAATTACTTATCGCCAGATTGAAGGCATTTTTGGCCTTAAAGGCACAGCAGTAAATGTCCAGGCGATGGTGTTTGGAAACATGGGTAAAGATTCTGGCACGGGTGTGGGCTTTACGCGAAATCCTTCTACTGGAAAAGACGAGTTCTTTGGTGAATTTCTTATTGATGCGCAAGGCGAGGATGTTGTTGCAGGCATTCGAACGCCGAAGCCATTCTCGCAATTAAAACGTTGGAACAGTGCTGTATACAATGAAATTCTTAGTTACAAAAAGATTCTTGAAAAACATTACAGAGATATTCAAGATATTGAATTTACGATTGAGCGGGGCAAGCTCTGGATGCTCCAGACAAGAAACGGCAAACGAACAGCTGCCGCGGCCGTCAAAATTGCAGTTGATTTAGTCAAGAGCCGACTTATTACGCGGGATGAGGCACTTCTTCGAATTCCGGCTGGTGATCTTGTTCAATTGCTGTTGCCAAGTTTTACATCGAAAAGTAAACTTAAAGTAAGGCGCTTAGCAAAAGGTTTGCCTGCATCGCCAGGCGCATCCACAGGCACCCTTGCATTTTCTGCAGACGATGCTGTGAAGCGTTCAGGAGCGGGTGAAAATGTGCTCCTGGTTCGAAAAGAGACTTCTCCAGAAGATATTGATGGCATGCAGCACGCTGTAGGCATTTTAACTTCGACTGGTGGTATGACGAGCCATGCCGCAGTGGTTGCCCGTGGTTGGGGTAAGTGTTGCGTTGCAGGCGCAGCTGAATTGCATATTAACTCTAAGGCAAAGAAAGTTACGATCAACGGTAAAACCTATGGAGAGAAAGATATTTTTTCAATCGATGGCGGAACAGGCGAGGTGATGCTAGGAGCGGTCGAGCGGCATGAGCCAAAACTTAGTGGCGATTTTGAAACAATCATGAAATGGGCCGATCAACGTCGAAGAATGCACGTCCGCACTAACGCTGATACGCCACGCGATGCTAAGCGTGCGAGGCAGTTTGGTGCAGAAGGAATTGGTCTTACGCGCACTGAGCATATGTTCTTTGAAGGTGATCGTATTCTTGCAATGCGCCAAATGATTCTTGCTGATACGTTGGAGAAACGAGAAGAAGCGCTTGCGCGATTAGAGCCATACCAACGCGACGACTTTGTTGGCATATTTACAGCTATGAAGGGATTGCCTGTAACAGTTCGATTATTGGACCCGCCGTTACATGAATTTTTGCCACATGATATTCAAGGGCAACGTGAAGTTGCGAAGACATTAGGTATCAAGCCTGCGATGGTGAAGCGACGTGTAGAGCAGCTTCATGAATTTAATCCCATGCTGGGGCATCGTGGTTGTCGGCTAGCAGTCACGTATCCGGAAATATTAGTCATGCAAGTTACTGCAATTGTCGAAGCGATGATTAAATGTAAGAAGAAGCGGATTGATGCCAAGCCAGAAATCATGATTCCGCTTGTTGGGACTTACGAAGAACTTGCTCAGCTCCGAGTGCTTGCGGAAGCAACAATCAAGAAAGTCATCAAGAAGGAGCGCTTCAAGGGACGACTTAATATTCCTATTGGAACGATGATTGAAATACCACGAGCTGCAATAATTGCAGACCGCATTGCTGATGTCGCTGATTTCTTTAGCTTCGGAACAAATGATTTAACGCAGTTAACTTATGGCTATAGCCGGGATGACATTAACTCATTCTTGCCTCACTATCTTGAAGATGGCATTCTAGAGCGTGACCCTTTCCAAACAATTGATATTCCTGGTGTTGGAAAACTTATTGAAATGGGATGCGCCGGTGGTCGTGCAGTAAATCCGAAGTTAAAGATTGGTATTTGTGGTGAGCATGGTGGGGATCCGGATTCAATCGAATTCTGTAATAGTGTTGGTTTGAATTATGTAAGTTGCTCGCCATTCCGTGTGCCAACAGCTCGTTTGGCTGCAGCACAATCAGAAATCAAGAAGTAGTAATGCAGACAGTATTTCAAAAAATCTTAAATGGCGATATTCCCTGCCACAAGGTTTATGAAAACAAGCATGTGTTTGCATTTCTTGATATAGCCCCACTGAGCGAGGGTCATACATTAGTGATTCCGAAAGAGCCAGTCGCATTTATTCACGAATTGTCCAAAGAGAGCGGGGCAGCATTGGGTGAAGCGCTTGTTATTGTGGCTAATGCGATTGTAAAAGCGACAGGTGTACAGGAATATAATCTGCTTCAAAACAATGGCATTAAAGCTCACCAGGCAGTGTTTCATGTTCATTTTCATATTATTCCTAAGCCAAGTGAGCCCGCAGGTTTGCAATTTGATTGGAAGCCTGCAGAATTACCTGGCGGCGAATTGCTTGCACAAAAAATTCGTACTGCAATTGCTTAGGAACAGCGAGTACTTCTTCATCGTATAGTGTGCTTATGGTAGATGATGCAAGTAAAGAGAATGATGACGTCATAGATGGCGAGTTTGACCCGAATGCTGACACCTCTTATAGCGAAACAGACAGTGAAAGTTGGCTTGACTCGAATGTTGGGATCCGTGGTGAGGAATGGATTGGTCATCGCATAGGTGATTTTGAGATTATTCGAATTATTGGGACTGGGGGGATGAGTAATGTTTACGAGGCAAAACAGTTGCATTCAAATAGTGTGGTTGCGTTAAAAATCTTAAAATTAACGGCCGCTACGCCAGCAGCACTTCAGCGTTTTGAAATGGAAAGTAAAATGCTCTCGCGGCTTCAACATCAGGGGATTGCGCAAGTGTATCAGTCGGGGCATCAAATTAAGGATAATATTTTGCTTCCTTATTTTGCTATGGAATATGTTCAAGACAGTCGTTCAATTACGGCTTATGCTAAAGAAGAGCAATTATCGCGTAAAGTTCGGTTGCAATTATTCTTACAGGTGTGTGATGCAGTGCAGCATGGCCACGCATGTGGAGTTATTCATCGAGATTTAAAGCCAACTAATATTTTGATTACAGCTTCTGGGCGACCCAAAGTTATAGATTTTGGTATTGCGCTAATGGTAAATGCTGATACTGTTGAAAATGAGAAGGCTGATGGTCGTTTTGTTGGAACTCTCCAGTGGGCAAGTCCTGAACAGTGTGGAGATGATCCACAAGACGTTGATGTTCGGACAGATGTGTATTCATTAGGCGTTTTGCTTTATCAGCTTATCACTGGTGAACTTCCATATATATTAAAAGGCATCCCATTATCTAGAGCACCTTTATTAATACGTGAGGCGAACCCAATCCTCCCAAGTTTGATTGACAAAACAATTCCTGCGGAGATAGACCGAATAGTCGTAAAGTCGCTGGCGAAAGAAAGAGGATCTAGATACGATTCGGTAGCAGCTTTGGCAACAGACATTCGACTTTTTATCGACTCCGTTAGCGATTAATGTAAAACAATAGCTATTTTAAAAAATTCACATTGCATTACAGTTGGCGGAGCAGTCGTAAAATACTACTATTAGATGTTATGTCAAGAAATGCTCAAATGAGACAATTGTTGCGTAGTTCTATTGATGAAGATGGTGGCTTACATGGCGATGTCACTACAAATTCGATTTCTAAGTCGAATATTCAGTCGGCATATAAGATTGTTATGCGCAGTCGGGGCATTGTTGCTGGTCTTGAACTTTTATCAAATGTTATTGATGAATTTGGCGATGTAACCATGGAGTTGCTATGCGCTGATGGTGAAGAGAAGCACTCAGAGCCAATTGCAATTCTTAGGGGAACTCTTCCTCAAGTACTTGTGGCAGAACGGATAATATTAAATATTCTTGGGCATGCCTGCGGAATTGCTACGCGCACCAAACAATTTGTGGAATTAATTGAAGGTTTTTCTTGTGTCGTTTGCGACACAAGAAAAACAACTCCGGGCTTACGGTTTTTAGAAAAATACGCAGTTGTTTGTGGTGGCGGCACCTCCCATAGGATGGGCTTGCATGATGCTGCGTTGTATAAAGATAATCATATTGCTTCAATGAAAGATATTTCAGTGGAACTTTCAGCAGCAATAGAAAAAGTTCGCTTGAATACAAACCTGCAGTTTGTTGAAGTTGAAGTAGACACGCTCGAACAACTTGACATTGTGTTGAAGCTCGATGTGGATATTATTTTGCTTGATAATATGTCACTTGAAATGTTGAGGCAGGCAGTTGCTAAGAGAGATGAAATAAAACAATCGATTCTTCTTGAAGCATCTGGTAGCGTGAATGAGAACACTGTTCGCTTGATTGCAGAATCAGGTGTGGACCGCATTTCAATTGGCGGTTTGACTCACCAATCAGTATGGGTTGATATTGGTTTGGATGTCTTTGATGTGTAGCCGTAAAATTGTTTGTCTTGAAGAAGTTGATTCAACTCAAGATGAAGCCGTAAGGATCAATTTGCAACCAGGCGAAGCATGTTATTCATCGAAGCAACGTGGCGGCAGGGGGCGGAGGGGAAATGAATGGAATGGTAGTGGTGGCCTGGCCCTTACTGTAGTGCTTAGTCAGCTTTCAGAGCATTTTCCAATCGCGCTTGCAGCCACTATTGCTGCGACTCTAAATAATATTATTCCAAATCATAAAATAGGAATCAAATGGCCAAATGACTTATTTGTTAATGGGAAAAAGTTGGCGGGCATTTTGATTGAACAAAAAAATGAATTGTATTACGTCGGCGTCGGCCTTAATGTGAAGCAGTCGCCACTTAAGCACTCGACTTGCCTTAAGGACTGCGGTGCAGACATCGAGATAGATCCAGTAGCAACCTCGCTTTTTGATAGTATGCTAATCGCGTCAGAACTGACTGAAGAGCAAGCGGTTACGGCATGGAGACGCCGAGATATTTTGAGGGGTACTTGGCAGAAAATTCAATCTGGGAGTAATGTTGTTGAGGGTTTGGTGCTTGATATTGATCCTTGTAATAACTTAATTCTGCAGTCAAGTGATTCAATTGTTTACCTTCCAGCACATGCCGCAACAATCTTAACTTGTTTGTAAACAGCTATATATAAGTAATTTATGTTTGTGTCGCATTGGGTGCCATCTATTCTAATAAAGGGATTGATGTGTGCTAAAATGGTTGATTAGATGGAAGAGCAGAATGCAATTGAGACAAAGTGGAAAATTTGCCCGGCGCGAACTTATCAAAAGAAAGCGGTGCTCGGTTGGTTAGTGATTTTGATTTGTTTCTTGTTAACGATTACAACAAATGTGATTTTAGGGATATGCCTCACGGCGATTCTTATTGCTACGCAAGCTAACTTTTTATTTTCCTCTACATTTACCATAAACGAGAGCGGTATCACTGCGAAGTACCCTTTGCGCACAAAAAAATATTCTTGGGTGCAGGTAAAACGAGTTAAGTTTTTTAAAGATGCCTGCTACATGTTTACCCGTAAAAAACCTTCGAATTTAGACGGCTGGTCTGGCATGGCAGTCTTTTATCTTGAGAAGCGCGACGAATTTGTGCCAGTAATTAAGCAGTACCTTGGTAAGGATGTGTTGTTATGAAAAATGGATGGTTTAAGCACGCATTTGATGTAGGTAACTCATCGGAAATTGAGCCTAACGAGATCCAAAAAAATGCCCTAGATAAGCTCTGCAAGGGTATCATTCGACGGGGATTAACTACTCCGGCCATTATGGGTGTAGAAATGGGGCGCCCCCTCAATTTTGTAGGGTCGCAGACAATGCATTTTTTTACTCCGCTAGTGTCAGCATTTGTGCCAACTGAGAGTTGGAATGCGGTAGCGGAGTTTTTAGAACATCGCGGTTCAGTGGATTGGATTCGGAACCGCATCGAAGAACTAGAGAACGAGATGGAAGAGCAAAAAGCGAACGAGAAAAATAATTATGACAATTGACTTAGAAAACATCAACGTTATTCTCGCCACAGACTGCGGGAGTACGACAACCAAAGCGATTCTTATCGAAAAGGTAGATGGTGAGTATCGACAGACGCATCGCGGTGAGGCTCCAACCACTGTTGAAAAGCCATTTGCAAATGTCACGATCGGTGTGACTAATTCAGTAACGGAAGTCGGTGAACTGGCTGGCCGAAAGTTAACGAATGAAGATGGCACCATTAAGCACCCTGCTGAAGGGGCTGATGGCTGTGATTTGTATATTTCAACTTCAAGCGCTGGCGGTGGGCTCCAGATGATGGTTGCAGGTGTGATTGCTGAAATGACAGCAGCATCGGCAAAGCGCGCAGCATTGGGTGCTGGCGCAATTGTAATGGATGTCATTTCTTCAAACGATAAGCGACGCCCCCACGAACAAATCCAAAGAATTCGAGAACTTCGGCCTGATATGATTTTAATCTCAGGTGGTACAGACGGCGGTACAACTGAAAAAGTTGTACAACTCGCGGAACTAATTGCGCCAGCAAAACCACAGCCTCGTTTTGGCAGTGAGTACGAAATGCCAATCATTTATGCTGGAAATAAAGAGGCCGCAAGTGAAGTGGAGGAATCATTAAAGGAGGATTGGATTGATCTTGCTGTTGTTGAGAACTTAAGGCCTAAGCTTGAGCAAGAGAATCTCGGACCTGCACGCGACAAAATTCATGATGTCTTTCTTGAACATGTGATGGCTCATGCACCAGGATACGACATGCTCATGGATTGGACGGATGCACCTATTATGCCAACGCCAGGAGCTGTTGGCGACATCCTTCAGACGATAGCCAAGAAAGATAACATTAATGTTGTTGGGGTTGACATCGGTGGTGCTACGACAGATGTCTTCAGCGTTTTTGAAGAAACATTTAATCGAACAGTATCTGCAAACCTAGGAATGAGTTATTCCATCTCCAATGTTTGCGCAGAAGCGACGATGCCAAATGTATTGCGCTGGGTTCATTTTGACATGGATGAACGGCAGTTGCGTAATCGTGTCAAAAATAAAATGATTCGACCAACCACGAT
>CAJWSE010000026.1 GCA_913046275.1 uncultured Phycisphaerae bacterium
GAAGAAAGAGAGTCGACTTGTTTTATTACACCAGGGTCTCGTGCTGTAGTAGATCAGTCTTCAAATGTAGTTGCTGAGTTGGATGTTTTCTAATGCTAGGTGGTTCAAAGGAGTTTGACGCAATATCACTAGGTATTCTTTGGGATCGTTTGGTTTCTATTACTGATGAGATAGAGTCAACTCTGGTTCGAACGTCCTTTTCAACAATTGTTTCTGAAGCAATTGAAGAACTTGTCGCTCTTTCTAAAACACGTACGATTTTTTTAACTTGCAGAACGACTGGTGAAGTTTCTCGTATGAAAGAGCTGGCTTCTGTTGGGCAACCACTAGCACTTGCAGATAATCTTTTCATTGAAAATCTATTTGTACACCGCGGTTTTTTAATTGGTGATAATGCTGCAGTTATTCCTTCTCATGAGATTTTTCATCGCTATGAACTACGAAGGGGTGTGCGAAAGAAGAAGACAATGCGTCAGGCAATGGCTCATTTTAATTTAGATGACATCGTCGTTCACAGAGAACATGGTATTTCAAAGTATCTGGGGTTGAAACGTCTCGAAGGCCAAGGCGATATGGAGTTCATGACGCTTGAATTCGCCAGTAGCAAACTGTTGCATGTTCCTGCGACTCATGCACATTTTGTTCAGAGGTATATTGGTTCTTTTAAAGGTCGACCAGAATTATCAGTACTTGGTGGAATGAAATGGTCAAATCAAAAAGATAGGGCTAAAGGTGCTGTTGTTGAATTGGCACATGAAATGATTCGCGTCCAAGCTGTAAGGGAGACAGCGCCTGGGATAGCATTTCCACTAGATACTGAATGGATGAAAGAGTTTGAGGCAAGTTTTCCTTGGGATGAAACAGAGGATCAGCTGAATGCAATATCGTCGATGAAAAAAGACATGCAGTCTCCAAGGCCAATGGATAGACTGATTTGCGGTGATGTTGGATTTGGCAAAACGGAAATAGCTATACGAGCTGCATTCAAAGCAGCTGAATCGGGCAGGCAGGTTGTGATTCTTGTTCCCACAACAGTTTTGGCGGTCCAACATGAGCGAACAATTCGAAAACGTTTAGCAGATTACCCATTTGTCGTTGAATCTATGACTCGCTTTCACAGTACAAGTGAACAAAAAGAAATTTTATCGAGAGTCGAAAGTGGAGAAGTGGATGTACTTATTGGGACACATCGTATTCTCAGCAAAGACGTTCATTTCAGTCGACTAGGTCTTGTAATAATTGATGAAGAGCAGCGGTTTGGAGTTGAGCATAAGCAGCGATTATTTGCATTTAGAGCTGAGGCAGATGTATTGACACTAACTGCAACGCCGATCCCTCGAACATTGCATATGGCACTTTTAGGTATAAGAGATATTAGCTCTCTTGAAACTGCTCCAGTTGATCGGAGGGCCGTTGTTACTGAAATTAAAAGCTGGGACAAACAAGTTATCAAGCAAGGTATTCAGAGAGAGTTGGCAAGAGAAGGCCAAGTGTTCTATGTTCATAATCGAGTTTCCGATATTGAAGAAGTCGCAAATGACATTCGAACCATGGTTCCAGAAGCCAAAGTAATCGTGGGTCATGGTCAAATGCCTCCTCGAGAGTTAGAAAAAGTAATGCTAAGTTTTGTTCAAGGCGATGCTGATATACTTGTTTCGACAACAATTATTGAATCCGGTATTGATATACCAACTGCAAACACAATGTTTATAAATGATGCTGATAGATTTGGTTTGTCTGACTTGCATCAACTTAGAGGTAGAGTTGGACGATACAAACATCGAGCATACTGCACTTTATTGTTGCCTCGACAACGATTTTTAACTGAGACTGCTTTAAGGAGATTGCATGCAATTGAGCAATTCTCTATGCTTGGCGCAGGTTTTCAAATTGCTCTGCGAGATTTAGAGATACGAGGCGCGGGGAACCTTCTTGGTTCGGAACAATCAGGTCATATAGCAGCTGTTGGATATGAAATGTATTGCCAGCTTCTAGACCAAGCAGTTTCACATTTACGTGAAGGAAAAAATATAGGCCAAGTTGATGTTATGCTTGATTTAGGAGAAAGCGGTTCTATTCATTCTGTTTATATGGCGTCACCGATTAGGCGATTAGCAATGTATTGCAGATTGGCATCTAGTGAAACCATGGATTCAATAAGTAAGATTGTTCATGATTTAGAAACTGGGTATGGTTCATTACCAATTGCTACACAGAAACTTGTGAAATATCATGAGCTGAGGATTGTTTCTTCTGGTTTGCTCATTGACTCTATGATAATTGATGATTCAGATGTTGTCATCAGAACAAAGAATGAGTCATTACTAACAGCTCAACTATCATCAAGCGGAACATTACGTTCTGTTGGTCAGCAATCAACTGCAGGTTTTACTTCAATGTATTATCGTTATCCTTCTCGTTTTAAGGTAAGTGCTCTCGATAAACTGCATGCTGAATTGGTTAAATCAAGTTGCCTGCGGTAGACAGCCGATAAATTTGTATGAGTTCTACCATTCAACAAAGAAAGACACTTCCGCGAACCCATTCCTCAGTGACACATAAATTTGCTGTAAATGGGCATGAAGGGTACTTGACAATAGGCCTTTTTGAAAACGGCATGCCTGGTGAAATATTTATCAAAATGAGTAAAGAAGGTTCGACTCTTTCAGGCCTTATTCAAGGATTCTGCCGAGCATTTTCTTTGGCTATCCAATATGGTTTGCCTCTTAGCGATGCAGTGGAAAGATTTCGGAATATGCGTTTTGACCCAATGGGTCAAACTTCAAACCCTCTTATACCTCAAGCTACTAGTATATTAGATTACGTTGCTCAGTATCTTGATTATGAATTTGTACTCTCTTCTCGGGAGGCATCAGCTGCGTAATGCCGCCGATCCCTTCACCCGTAAATGAAAAAAGGCCCGCTGCAAAGCGGGCCTTTTATCTTATTTAGTTTTAATTTACTCTTCAGTTAGTTCTTCTTTAGTTTCTTCAACTACTTTGCTTTCAATTTTTTCAACAACGATAAGGTTTCCTTCGTCATCAAATTCCATATCTTCTCTATCTTCAAGTGGTCTGTCGGGGTTTACGAGAATTTCAACATCAGCTTTCATTTCCGCGCCGAATTGGATGGTGACGTGGTATTCCCCAATTCTTCGGATAGCAGAGTGTAGTCGTATTGCTCTGGTGTCCACTGCGTAGCCATTTTCAATGAGAGCATCAGCAATATCTCGCTGGGTCACAGATCCGTAAAGACCGCCTTGATCATTTGCACTACGAGTGAGTGTAAGTACTTGTCCTTCAAGCTTATTAATAATGTCTGATTGTGCAGAGCGCGTTGCCTCGTACTCTTTGAGTGCAATCGCACGTTCTTCAGCAAGTGCTTCGACTTTTTCTGCTGTTGGAACTTCCGCCAAGCCCATTGGCAGAAGGAAGTTTCTTGCATAGCCCATTCGTACGCGAACAATGTCGCCTACAATCCCAAGGTTTTCTACATTAGAGGTGAGTAGTAATTCAATTCTTCTAGCGTTAGCCATTATGTTGTCCTTTCAAAGAAAGTTAGGAGTCGCCGGCACAACCCCAACGGGTGAAAAGTGGCACTAACCGGTGTGCCATTGTGTTTGTTTAAAACGGAATATCATCTGTAGGGGGAGTCGCTCCAACAGGTGTTTGTGCGGGAGGTGTACTTGATTGGTTTCCTTTTGAGTCAACGAATTGGAAATTATCAATAACTACTTTAAGTTTAGATCTATTGTTGCCATCTTTATCTTGCCACTGATCTAATTTTAGCCTTCCTTCAACAAATACAGGGCGACCTTTTGCAAGGTATTTTGCCATTGTTTCAGCCGTTTTTCCCCAGCTTTCACAATCAACATATGTAGTTTCTTCACGTTGTTCACCAGTCCTGTCTTTAAAACGTCTATTGACAGCAATGCTTATTTGAGCAACTGCCATATCATTTGATGTTCGTTTGAGCTCTGGATCTCGAGTGAGATTCCCCATTAGAAGTACTTTGTTGTAGTTTGCCATATGTATTCTCCTTAAATGAATTTTAACAGAATTTTACTTTGAAAAACTTATGCCTCAGCGACTTCTTCGGTTTCAGATGGAGTTACTTCTTCAGAGACATCGTCAGTTGGTGCAACTTCATTTTCATCTTTTCGAGTCATTGTGCTGGATGATGTATTGCCTTCTCCTGTTTTCTTTTCACTTCTAAGTTTAATCTCAGTAGCTAGCTCTTCAGATCGTTCATTTGATTCAATAATCTCTGTTGGGAGGTGCTCAGCTCGTGTGACCATCATTCGAAGGATGTGCTCTGATTGATTGCAACGTCTTTCTAAATCGCTGATTGCTGAGGTTGGGGCATTAAAGTAAACCAAGAAGTAGACGCCTCGTTTATTTCCATTTATTTCATACGCAAGCCGGCGGTCATCCCACTTGCTGAAGTTAATAATGGAAGCATCGCACTTCCCAAGGATGTCCTTGAGATGGTCAATTGCTTCTTGAAGGTTTGCGGTGGCTGATTGTGGGAAGAGGAACATGCCCTCATATAGACCCGTACGTTGATTACTCATAATATTACCTCGTAGTTTCTGATTTTTGAGTTTCGTTAAATTGATTCATCGTTTCATCGATTCCAAGTTGAATCCAAGCAGAAGCTGCTTTAGCAGCCTTTGAGAGAGCTGGTTCTGTCATATCTTGTTGCTCAGGGGTGAATTTTCCAAGTACATAATCCGCTTGTGGGATTAAGCCTGGTTCATCAACACCAACTCTCAGTCGAGACCATTCGCCACCAGCGAGATGGCAGGCAATATCTGCAAGGCCATTATGTCCAGCCGAGTTGCCCTCAGGTCTTAATCGAATTGTTCCGCAGGGGAGGTGGATGTCGTCAACGATGACGAGCAAATCCGTAGTTGGATCTGCTTTGTAAAAAGTAAGTGCTTGCTGAATAGGTTGGCCACTTTTGTTCATGAATTTTTGAGGTTTCATGAGCAAGACCTTCTCATCAGCAATTCGAGTTTCGATGATTACGCTGTCAAACTTAGTTATAGCTGATTCGCCTACTGCGATTTGTCTCGCAATACGGTCAATGACATCAAATCCGACATTGTGTCGGGTTTGATTGTATTTTAAACCAGGATTGCCAAGACCAACAATGAACTTCATCTTTTATCCGTTTTCCTCACCCGAATCTTCAGGCTTTTCATTAATGACTTCTGGTGATGCTTCTTCAGCGCCTTCTTCGCTAGCTTCGGCATCATTTTCAGAGGCTTCTTGAACAATGGTGACATGTGCAATGTGTCGATCTGGATCGAGCGTTGCTTTAACGCCATCTGGTAAATCTAAGTCTCCAATCGTGAAGACTTCCTCAACAGTGCTCAAGTCAACTTTGATTGAATCTGGGATATCTTTAACCATGCATTCTATTTCAATTTGCGGTCGAGGTATCTCGAGCACGGCACCATTCGCAGATGCTTTGGTTGGCTGCCCATTGATTTCAAGAGTCATTGTAATTGTGACAACTTGTTTCAAATTGACTCTCGCGAAGTCGACATGAATAAGGTTATCGCCAAGATATCCAAATTGTAAGTCTTTCACTAAGACCGTTGCAGGATTCCCATCACCATTATCGAGTTCCATGACATGAGATCCGCCTTGAAGGTGGCTTATTATTTCACGTTCATCTATGCTTACTGATACAGGGTCAGTGCCTTTGCTATAGATGGTTGCAGGCATTCTTCCATTTTTTCTAAGACGGCGGGCATAACGTGTCCCTAACTTTTCCCTTAGTTCTACTGTTATTATTGGAGTTTCATGTGACATATCTGTTCCTATCTAAACTTATTTCTTCGGGCCTTGTCCATGATTGAACAAGCTCGATATTGACATATGATGGTGAATTCGATGCACGGCTTCTCCAAGAAAACGCGCAACACTAAGTACTTTTAATGTGTCCTTGATTTCATCAAGTCTTCCATCTGGTTCGATTGTGTCTGTAAGAATTATTTCACTTATTGGACTTGATTTAATACGTTCTACGGCAGGTCCTGCGCAAACACCATGAGTTGCTGCGGCGATTATTTTTGTTGCACCATGTTCTTTAACTAGTTTTGCAGCTTCGCATATGGTTCCGGCAGTTGAAATCATGTCATCAACCATTAATACTGTTTTGCCTTCTACAGAACCAATGAGTCTTTTTGAAACAACTTCACTTCCTGATTCTCTTCGTTTGTCAACAATCGCGAGTTTTGAATCAAGAAGACCTGCGTACATGTTTGCAACTTTTACATTCCCGACATCTGGTGAGACAATCACCATGTTGTCACCCTGCATATCATCGCGTGTTGCAAAATAATCACAGAACACTTTAGTTGCTGTTAAGTGGTCAACGGGTATGTCAAAGAATCCCTGTATTTGAGCTGCATGAAGATCCATGCAAAGGACTCGATTAGCTCCAGATGCAGTTATAAGATTTGCGGTCAACTTGGCAGTGATTGGAACTCTGCCTTCGTCCTTTCGATCCTGACGGGCATAGCCAAAATAAGGAACAACTGCAGTGATTCGACCAGCGGAAGCTCTGCGAAGCGTGTCAATCCAAATCAGTAATTCCATTAAATTGTCATTAACAGGCATGGAAGTAGATTGGACAATAAAACAGTCGCGTCCTCGAACATCCTCATTAACTTTGACAATGATTTCTTTATCTGGAAAATGTTCTACTGTAGCAGCAGCAAGCGGCATCTCAAGGTGTTTGCACATTTCTATAGCAAGATGCTCGCCACCAGTGGCAGCGAAGATTTTTAATCGTTTATGATCATCATGACTCATCTCTTCATGTTCCTTTTCAAAGAAACTGGCCCGCCAAGACTTGAACTTGGAATGCCTGGATCAAAACCAGGTGTGTTACCGATTACACCACGGGCCAAATTTTTGAGATGCATCTTTGTAGAGCAACTCTTGCTAACCTCCTGCTTTCTATTGGATAGAAAGCATGCTTTAATCGCGGAGGGACATACTTAAGCAAGCGAAGCCCAATCCGCGGCGATCTTCTCCGAGACTTGGAGCACTCATCGCCGCGATCAGTACCCCATGCAGAGCCAAGCATACGGCTTGTCACTGACGGTCCCTTTATTGGGAAGGATTAGAATTGTACTCTTACAAAAGGGAATTGCCAAGGGCTTAGTCGGTGATAGAGCTCTTAATAGCAGTTTTTCGGCGTGTTTTAATGCTTTGTTGTAATTTCTTGAAGTTGCTGTCGGCTTCAGTTTTTAACGCTTCCTGATGCCATAGGTGTAGTACAGTGGCTCGATAATCACCACGGCGAACTAAACATCCATTTTGTATTGATCTAACAACTAAATCAGAGTCTTCATAGCCCCAGCCCGTAAATGATTCGTCAAAACCACCACAGGCTATGAAGTCTGATTTGAACATAGAAAAGTTGCAACCCCTGACTTTTTTCCAATTGTGATGACTCAATTCTCTAAAAACACCTAGTGGAAGTTTAAGTAATGGGAGAAGTCGATTGATATGACCACTTACCTTGAGTTTTAAAAATTCAAAAAAAGACCAGTTTTGTGAGTTTAAATCGGGGTTATTTATTAGGTGATGAGAGATTGTTTGGTCCATTAAAATTCGACTGCATCCAACTATCCTCAGTTTTTTTGCGAGATTTCTATGTTCTTTTATAAAATGTTTTCTAGGGATACAGTCGCCATCAAGGAATACAAGGTATTCGTTGTTTGCTTCAGTAGCGGCTTTATTTAAAATTGAGGCTTTTTGGAACCCATGATCTTCATGCCAAAGATGGCGAAATTTCCTAGATTTAGAGGCAGAAAACTCTTCAATTAAGTCTCTCGTCTCTTCAGTAGAGCCGTCATCGGCCAATATACATTCAAAATCAGAATCGCTTTGTGAGTTTATGGCTCTAAGTACTAGGTGCAAAAAATCAGGTTGGTTATACGTACTGACGATGAGTGTAATAGTCGGTTTTTGCACGCAATGGGTGTCCTTTGCTGTACCTTACTCTAGTCTTCTTCACATTGCGTTATGTTTAAGCGGTTAATTCTTTTCTATCGACGACTTCTCGTTCTAACAGTGTTCTGTTTGTTCACTGTGATCATTCTTATGTTTCAGTTAGGTCGCCTCACATTGTTAGAAGGCAATTCTATGTATGCCAAAGCGCAGGTTAGGCTGCACTCGACTTCATACTTGCCATCCTGGCGAGGAAATATAATTGATAGAAATGGCAAAACATTAGCAGTGGATGTCGCCTCGTATTCAATATCGATTGACTGGGATGTAATCACAGGCGACAGAGCTGTTCGTTACGCAAGGGAAGATGCAAGGGATTCTGTTGGTCTTGAACATTGGAAAACGATTTCCCCTGAAATGCGGCAATCTTATGTCAATTCTTATTTGCCGGCAAGGCAAAGTGAATTGTCAGATTTTTGGAATATTATTGCTCAGACTGGAGGTGTTGAATTATTCGAACTTGAAGATACTCTCAAAAGTATACGCCTAGAAGTAGAACATACAGCACAAGTTGTTTGGGTGAGGCAAGAAGAAGCTCACAGGAAACGTTTTGGAGAGGATGTGCCATTTGTAGCTCGGCCAATTAGGGAGCAAAAAGAGCCGCATATCGTCTTACCAAGAGTCTCGGATGAAATTGCTATCTCATTTGAACTTTTATCAAGACAGTTCGATGGCGTTATTCATGTAGATCATTCGAGGCAGCGTGATTATCCAAATAAATTGCATTCGGTTGTTTTAGATCGTTCTACATTGCCAAAGCCCATGCGACAATATGACTCATCAAGAGTAGATCTAATTCATGTCGCAGATTTATTGATTGGCGATGTTAGGCAAGAAGTTTGGAAAGAGGACATACAAGAGAACCCATTTAGAAAAAATGGACAAGTGAATTTGTCAGGATATAGGCCAGGCGATGAAGTTGGTAAGCGTGGTCTTGAAAAATCACTAGAGAAGACTCTGCGAGGATCAAGAGGCAAAGTTGTCAAACATCGAAATGGAGATGAGCTTTCAAGAACTCAAATTAGAGGCGGGTCTGATGTTCAAGTAACGCTTGATATTGACTTGCAAGCAAGGATAGAAGCCATTCTTTCTCCGGAGTTTGGAATGATGGAAGTGCAGGATTGGCATCGAAATTCTTTTTTGCCTGAAGGTACACCGTTACGTGGAGCAGTAGTTGTTTTAGATGTTGAATCAAGCGAAATTCTTGCCATGGCTTCGACGCCGGCATTGCGTGATGAAAGAGATAAAGAAGGTTACCCATGGTTGAATAGGGCTTCGGATGGGTTGTATCCTCCTGGTTCAATAATAAAACCACTTGTTCTTGCGGCCGCAATTACGGAAGAAAAAATTCAGTCAGATGGTGTAATTGATTGTACAGGTCATTATTTTGATAATGTAAAAGATTCTGCACGTTGTTGGATTTACCGAGAAAACTATAAGTTTCAAACTCATGGAAGTTTATCTCCAGTGGATGCAATTGCTCGTTCGTGCAACATCTTTTTTTATGAGCTTGGTACTCGATTAGGTTTTGTAAAATTGCTTGAATGGCTTCAGTTGTTTGGTATGTCGGAACCTTTGTCATCCAAACTTGTTGAACCACTTGCAACTGGTCAGCAAGGACATGTGCCAAGTGATGCTGATATAATTGCTTTAAAAAAACGAGGTGCATTAGCTTTTGAGACAGTTAGTATCTCTATTGGGCAGGGCGCATTGACTTGGTCGCCCTTGCATGCAGCTTCAGCATACGCAACACTTGCTCGCAGGGGGATTTGGAAATCGCCAACGCTTATCAAAACAGAATTGCAAGAAGAGAGAGATTTGCTTCTTGATTCTTCTGGTGTGGATGCAGCTCTTGCAGGGTTGCATGATTCAGTAACTAAGCGCCATGGGACTGGGTCTATATTACGTTTTAGTGCAACTGAAGATGAACCTCTTTTTAATGTTAATCGTGTACGGATTTGGGGTAAAACGGGTACTGCAGAAGCGCCGCCGTATCGTTTGAATCGAGAATCAAAACTCATAGATGGATTAGATCATTCTTGGTTTTTAGTAATGGCCTCACCAATTAATGTTCCTTCTCCGACGCATGTTGTTGCTGTCTTAGTAGAGCACGGTGGGAGTGGAGGCAGAGTGGCAGGGCCAATTGCAAATCAGATTTTACATGCACTTCAAGATGAAGGTTATCTGGAGGTCGAAAAATGAGTATCCAGACGCGCTCAGGTTCGAAACAACTGCACCGCAAAAAATTACGAAGGTTTCATGCTGGCTGGCTAATCTTTTTTGCTGCATTGCTATTGATGATTTTCGGAGTAGAAGCTATTAGTACAACTCGTGGAAGCACTGCAACAAGACAGTTGTTTATTGGATGTGTAGGAGTTCTCTGTGCGTTTTTAATTGCTTTTGTCCCTCAAAAAAGATTTCGTCAAGCGAGTTGGTGGCTTTATGCACTTGCCTTGCTTTTACTTTTATTTCTGCTTATACCAGGCGTTCCAGATTTTATTGTTCACCCAAGGAATGGGGCAAGGCGTTGGATAAATTTGGGTTTTATAGACATGCAACCATCCGAACTAGCTAAAGTAGCCTTTGTTTTTGCAATGGCTTCTCATCTTCGTTTTAAGAAACACTATCGTTCCTTTCAGGGTCTTGTTCTTGCGCTTTTTGTTTCGATTCCACCGATGTTTCTCATTTTAGTCGAGCCAGATTTAGGCACTGCGATGTTATTTCTACCCTCACTAATTGCGATGCTTATAGTGGCGGGGGCCAAGTACCGTCACTTGCTGATTATCGCACTTCTCTCTTTGATTGCAGCCGGTTCGATGTATCCAATATTACGCCCTCATCAGAAAGATCGCATTCAGGCTTTGATCGCCCAAGTGCAGGGTGATGATCGTTATGAACAATCTATTGGCTATCAAGGAGCAAGAGCAATGACACTTATTGGCGCTGGTCAATTAAACGGTGTCGGCGAAGTAAGAGCAGCCCAGTTACTCCATGCAAATCATTTGCCAGAAGAGCACAATGATATGATTTTCGCTGTGATTGCTCTTCGTTGGGGATTTTTGGGTGCAATACTCTTATGGTCTTTGTATTTGTTTTTTGCTTTAGGCGGAGTAATAGCAGCAATAGGTTGCAGAGATCCATTTCCACGGCTTGTTGCTGTTGGTTTAACTACTATGATTCTTTCTCAGATGATTATTAATTCCGCAATGGCACTTGGGCTAGCCCCTATTACTGGTCTTACTCTCCCTTTTGTTAGTGCTGGCGGTTCTAGTTTAGTGATAGCGTGGCTCATGGCAGGTGTTTTATTTGGCATCGCTATGCGAAGAGATCCAAAAATGACACGAGAGGGATTTCAATTTACAGAAGAAAGAGTTTCTTAATGAGCGCAATAGAAAAAATACCTGTACATTTTCATGAGATGATTGCTGACTTTGGAGTGGAGTTTGATGAGCAAGATATTCCTAAACTATCACTGTATCTTGACATTCTTTTGGATACCAATAAGTCATTTAATCTTACGGCAATTAAAGATTTCGAGCATGCCTGGATGAGGCATATCGCAGACAGCCTGTCCCTCATTCCCCGCTTAGTAACAGAGGAAGTCGAGCATGTAGTTGACATTGGTAGTGGCGGTGGGCTTCCAGGGATTCCGCTAGCAATAACTTTGCCTGATGTTACATTTACCCTTGTCGAAACTACAAAAAAGAAAGCGCTCTTTTTAAGTCAAACTGCTGAAGCTTTAGGCTTAGATAATGTTACTGTTTTAGCTGAACGTGCCGAGAATTTGTCAGCGCCTGATGGAGGGTTCC
>CAJWSE010000027.1 GCA_913046275.1 uncultured Phycisphaerae bacterium
GAAAGAATAATTTCTTGACCCTGCTGAATGCCCATTGATTCAAGCAAGATGTGCATTGCGCTATGTGCAGAATTGGTCGATATCCCGTATGTACTTCCAGCGTGCAGGGCAACAGATTTTTCAAATTGAGACGTCCAAGATCCAAGTGTAAGTTGTTTAGATTGTAGTGCATCACTGGCCGCTCGAATTTCTCGATTGGTAATGTCAGCACAACTTAGGGGAATATTAGTGGACACAGGTGTTTATTTAGGACTAACTGCGGCAAGTGCCTTATCTGCAAGACCCATCCGTTTTAAGTACAGCCAGGCTGCTTGTGTTTCAAGCGCTGGGCTTAAATGTCCGCCTCCAGCCGCGATAATTCCAAGGTAGTCTTGGTCATTTTCAGGTAATGCTGCAGTTCCTCGAGCAACGAGAAGCAGAGTCATGATGTCTGGTTTGTTTAAACCAATTCGGCGAATTTTGACTGCTTGTTTAGATATTTCTTCGTCAGGTAATTGCAACATTGCAAGGAGGAGAAGCTGTTGTTGTTCACTGTCATCCTCTGTTTTTTGCAGTAGTTCCCAAGCTGCATCTTGATCAGTTTCGATAAGTCGAATGAACGCTTGTATCGCGGAAGTATTTCTGCGTGGATTTGATTGTTCAGGAATTGAAGCAATCTCAGTATAAAAGATATTTGCGTTTTCGCCTTCAAGCTTTTTTTTAGACACGCGGAATGCCCAGTCCGTTGAGGCTCGGTGACCTTGCTTAACAAGATTCGCAAGTTGTTCCGTATCGTTAAGGGTAATGTCGTTTTGTGGTTTATTAATATTCCCAGCACGCACCATTGTTCCAAGTAGATTGTCGTCCAAATCAATTTTTAAACGTGCAATTTGGGTTTCTGTGGGGACTATTCCCGCTTCGAGAAGAAGCAGTAAATAACGAACTTGATCTTTTCGATCTGGATCCGTGGAGAACGCGGTCTCCCATGCCTGAAGACCTGCATTTTGGTCAACAGTCAGCAGGGTAAATAACGCCCAATATCGTTCTTGTTCAGTAATAGCAATTGCATTTTTTTCGAGAAGCAATTGCAGCCAATCAGCGCTCGATACTAGTTTGTATTGCCTGATTAAGAGGAGTGTTCGTAGAAGCGCAGTGCCACGATCGGGTCTTGTAGCCCTGCGGAGGTTTTGGGTTGTTCGCTCGATGACACCCTGGTCTTCGGAAAGTAGTGCAGCGAACATCGCAACACTTAGGTCTGTATTGCTTGAGAGTTCTTTGAGCATTTTAAGATTCGTAGTGCCTTCAAGTATGAGTAAATCTGCAAGAAGCAAAAGGCGTGGCGAACTTTCAAGGTAGGGCCAATTGAGTAATGTTTCAATTTGTTCTTTTTTAAACAAGCCGTCATCTAGGCCCTGGGAAACTACATGCTGTCGAGCAGCAGGAGAAATTTGTTGAATCAGCCAAGGGTCAACAGTTTTTTCGTTACTTAATTCAGCCAGGCCAAGAACCGCATGAACTTGGACAGCCCAGTCGGAGTGCTGTGAAAATTGGTGGAAGAAGGGGCGTAAATCAGGATCTCGCAATGATCGTAAAGCGGAGAGACTTAACAAATGTTGCCCGTCTTTTTGTGATGTCGTCGCTCGATGAAGTTGGCGCAATGCTGCGTCTGTATGGTCGCTTTCTCTATCGGCCAATACACTTGATGTGAGTGTAAGCAAATTGCCAAGCAAGAAAGTTATCGCCAAAAATCTCATATTATGATTGTAGCATCAAAATCTCATCTAATTCACTTGCGGAGATGGTTAATAGAGAAGCAGTTATATCCTTTGGCTTACTCTCCCAGAGCCATTTTTCGTGCTCCGCCACCGTTCTGAGCTACGATCTTCTCTCATCAACGCTCTCATTCGCTTTAGATCGTACGGCCCATGTCAATTGATCGATGGTTTCTCTAACATCTATATCTTCGCTATTAATCTTACGAATAGGACTCGCGCTATCAAGGATTGCAGTGATTCTTTTTACGGTTGCGTGTGCGGTCGAATGATTTTTTCTGCCTAATGCCTTTGCGAGTTCTGGATAACTACTCGTTGTAAGTGTTCTACCAAGGTAAGTTGCTATGCTTCTCCAAAACACTATTCTTGCAGCTCTGGAAGATCCTTTTAGGTCCTGTGGCGAGAGCGCTGCTCGTTTCGCAGTAACTTCTATGATATGTGCCATACGTATGGGAAGCATTGTCGGAGGAGTTTTGCGTAGTAATCGTTCAACGCCGTCGATTCCGATTGTGGCATTCGCTTCGTTCATTAAAAGCGATGCAGTTGCTTTTAATCTGGTGACGGCGCCTTCGATTTCTCTGACAGATCCAACTGCTTGTCCAGCCAGGTGGTCCATTGCAGATTTAGACATAGAGATATTGAATTTCATGCAGAGTTTTTGTATTATTTTGCACCTGGTATTTCGATCAGGGCGTTTGACTTCAGCAATCATCCCAGCGACAAAACGATTTGACAGGGATTGATTGAGACTTCGAATCAATCTAGGGTCTGCGTCGGATGCAAGGACAAGTTTCGTTCCTCTCAAATCAGCGGTATCGATTGTATGGAGGAGTTCTTCTTGTGTTTTTGTTTTATTTGCTACAAAATGTACATCATCAATCGCAAGTAAATCAAGATTTCGATATCTAGTCCTAAAACGAGCAAATTCACCCGTTCGTGAACTGGCGATGAATTCATTTGTGAATTGCTCGGCTGTGACATACCGGACTTTTTTCGAAGTGGTTTTTAGTGCTTGATGACAGATTGCTTGAAGTAAATGGGTTTTGCCAACCCCACATAAGCCATGAATAAATAGAGGGGAAATTGTTTTGCCCTCTTCGGTGGTTATTTGTTTTGCAGCCGTCCATGCAAGCTGATTGCAGCTACCAACAATAAAATCTTCAAATTGCATTAAATTTCGTTTTGTTTGTTTTGGCTTGCTCTTACTTAATTTCGCATTAGTCCCCGTGTTCGTAGAAGCTCTGCCGGCGCAGGCTTTTTCTTTTGATGAAATGTGGACTGCTATTTCTTTACCGTAGATTTGATTAGTGGCATTTTGTAGTGTGGGTGCAAAACGATCAGTAATCCATCCAGCAGCTAATGGAGTAGCAGCCACAAAATTAACCTGCTCCTTATCACAATGAAATTCGGTGTCTGAAAACCACATTCGATATGGTTGCTCGCCAATTGAATTGCTAATACATTTTCTTAGCTGTTGTTCAATTTGTAAGTGAGCAGAGTTGGACATGAAAAACCAATTCCAAGTAGGTTAATGTGAGTTTGCGCATATATTCCTTCAAACTTCCCATCAACAGCAAGGTGTATTTGCAAAGAATTATTGTAATGAGAATCCATTACCACACCGTTCTGGAGGGATCTGCTCGTCCTTAAGCAGTTTGCGGAGAGTAGCGAATATTGCATGCGTTGCAAAGAGGTGATTAAAGAGGCCGTGCTTATTTTAGAGATCCCGAGGGCTGTAAGTGCAGTGTTTTACTATACAAACGCGTCGAAAGAAAAAAACATTTTCTGATTACGAAGAATTGTCAACAACGTGTGGACAACTTATGGATGAGTGCTCATTTCTGTTTTATTATTATGAAGTTATGCCAAGAGTTTCGTGTAACTGCGGGCGTATTTGCCTTGTCTGTCGCAAGCGAAAAGGTGGAAAGTCTATAGTATTTACTATATTTCACTACTCGAGTAACTAGCGTGTTTCTCATTTCAGGACGACTAGCTTTTGGTGTGCGGCCTAGAGGTACAAGATCGATTTCTCTGATTCTAGAGCTGGATGTAGAAGGAGTGCTCCTGATTGAACTCTTGCAAGTCTTGTAATAGCCAACATTTGTGGTTTGAACATGCTTTAGTCTTTGTGATCTGCAATTATTTAGTACATTGGCCGTGTCCAGTGAATTTATGGGCAATCAATCAGCCTCTGGTTGGCATAGTGTTTCCAGCAAGCATGTGGGTAGGCGTCCTTTCATGACCAAGAGCGGCAGTTGGCTGCTTCTAGATGTCTATTTCTCTGGACAAGCATCACGAAGCATCCTCCTACTGCTAGAATGAGCTATTGCTAGGAGGAATCATAATGCGATTGTCCAATTATTTAATCATTCTTTTATTGCTTTCATGTGCTTTTCAAAAAAGCGAAGCGCATCCAATTGCCACTGATCGTGCTGAAAGATGGCAACTTGATTTAAGCACAGGCGATTTGCGTTTTTATCGCGACCTTGAAACAGGGGTTGGTTATTGGCTACTTGTTTATGAAGTGGAAAATTCAACCGGTGAAGATCGACGATGGGTTCCGCAGTTTGATTTAGTCACAGATAAAGGTGAGATTATTTCAGAAGGGGATAATGTCTCACGTGCAGTTCAATTACATGTTTTAGATATTTTTGGCGACCCATTGATGAAGACCCAATCTGATGCAAGTGGGCCTATTCTTCAAGGTGAAGAGAATGCCATACGCAGCATTGCAATCTGGAAAGCGAACAATGAGGATGTGCGCCAAGTACAGGTTTTCGCCTCAGGGGCAAGTGGAGATACTGCAGAAGTGGAGCATCCAATCACAGGCGAAAAAAAGAAGCTTCATCGTGTAGTTCAGCTTTCCTGGACTGTTGATGGTGGAGTAGACCAGCTTATTCTAAAGCCCTTGCCAGTAAGGCCGGTGAGTTCTGGAACAAGTGTAAGAGATCTCACGGCAAGTTCCAAAGGCTTGATAAGTGGAACGAATGTGTCTCGGAAGTGGATTTTTAGGTAAACAATCAGGAAATATCGATTGGGGTTGAACTCCCAAAATTGTATTGATACAATACGGAGCTCCCGTAAGTAAACGGGATTTATTGCACAAGGAGTAATGCTGTGGCCCATAAGAAGAGCGGTGGCTCAACCAACAACGGACGTGATTCGAATCCTCAATATCGCGGGATAAAGCTTTATAGTGGTGAGACTGCAAAAGCGGGTTCAATTATTGTTCGCCAGTGTGGGACAAAGTTCAAAGCTGGTTATATGGTGCGTAGAGGCAATGATGACACCTTGTTTGCAACTGAACCTGGGAAAGTTCGCTTTCGCGGACGTTACGTCGATATCGTGCCAGCTGATGAATCTGTACCTCAGTTTACAGCAGTAAACTAAATTCTTTACGAACATACATGTTAGTTGATCGAGCCAGAATCTTTGTAAGGAGTGGCAAGGGTGGTGACGGATGTATGAGTTTCCGGCGTGAGAAATATATACCCAAAGGTGGTCCAGATGGTGGCGATGGAGGTGATGGCGGAAACGTTATTCTTGTTGGGGATCAAAGTATTGATACGCTATTGCCGTTGACACATAAGCCGCATTACCGAGCCGAGCACGGGAAACAAGGGAAGGGCAGTCAAATGCACGGTCGTAATGGGTCGGATTGTATTGTGAAGGTTCCTTTGGGCACGCTAGTCAAAGAAGAATCCACTGGCGAACTGCTTGCAGACATTGCTGAGGATGGGCAGGAGCTGCTTGTAGCTCGTGGCGGGAAAGGGGGTTGGGGAAATGAACACTTTAAATCATCAACGAATCAAGCCCCTCGGGAAGTTACGCTCGGCGAACCAATTGAAGAATATATTCTCACACTTGAATTAAAACTTATTGCAGACATTGGTCTTGTAGGCTTACCAAATGCTGGCAAGTCGACTTTGCTTTCAACTATTTCAGCGGCAAGGCCCAAAGTGGCAGATTACCCATTTACGACATTGCAACCGCATCTAGGCATTGCTGAATTGGATTTAAAAAGGCGGCTTGTAATTGCCGATATTCCAGGGTTAATTGAAGGTGCTGCGGGCGGTGCAGGACTAGGTCACCGTTTTCTTAAGCATGTAGAGCGAACAGGAGCGCTGCTTCACTTGGTAGACGTCATGCCGATTGATGGTAGTGACCCGATTGCAAACTATAGAACTATTCGCGAAGAGCTTGAAAATTATTCACCTGAGCTTGCGAGCAAAGATGAAATTGTCGTGTTGAATAAAGTAGATTTACTTCCAGAGGATGAGCGAGATAATAGAATTCAATCAATTTCAAATGCGCTTTGCGTAGAGGTTATTGCCTCCTCAAGTGCGACTCGAGAAGGAATTCCTAGTGTGCTAGAGCATGCGTGGAAGCTTTCAAAAAAATAACTTACTTCTAGCTTATTTATATAGCCAATTACTTTACTATGTAATTATAAAACGGAGGTCTTGATGATTAAGACAATATGCAAGTGGTCACTCTTTTTATTTTTAGCACTGATTATTGTATATGGTGCCTGGGTGATTATTGCGATGAATCGGACAGCCACTCTTTCAACTGATTACATTGCAAAAATTAATGAAGTGGCATCTTCCGTTCCAGAATCAGAACGAGGATGGCCACATTATCGTAGTGCTGCGATTGCGTTGCAATCAAATCCTGAACCATCTACTTTTTTCATTGAAAATGAACTAGACACTCCGCAGTGGACGCATGAAGCGGGCTGGAATCATTTTGATACTTGGATTCAAGAACACGATGAGACGCTGCAACACTTACAACGAGCGACTTCGAAAGAGGTGTTTGGTTATATCTCGTCAGGTAAAGTGAGCGAAGAGGATAAAGAGCTTTGGCCAGATCAATATGCTTCGCAAGGTGAGGGGCCTTCTGGTGAAACTGTTTTGGAAATTTTACTCCCTCAGTTGTCACCAATGCGTAATCTGGCGCGTTTGTTACTAGTAGATGCAAAAGATGCTGCATCAAAGGGCGACACAGATCGATGCTTAAAAGATATATCTGCGATGTTGCAAATTGGTATCCATGTTCGTCAGCCTTCGTTGCTAATTAGTGATTTGGTGTCACTGTCGATTTTTAATCTCGTGTTTCAGACAATAGAACAAATTCTTCAATATGAACCGGCTCTATTTTCATTGAAAGAGTTGTCTTCTCTTCAAGAGTCCATTCGAAATCTAGAGCCTCATCTCATCGTTAGTTTGGATGGTGAGCGTTTCATGATGTACGACTTGCTCCAACGTATATACACGGATAATGGAGAAGGTGATGGTTATCTCGTGCCAGTCGAATCTAATCAAATGCTAGACTTTGCGGAATTGGTCAGTGCCGAGCCGAATCTATCTAATCAATCAGGATTTTATCCGGCATTGTTTACGCCAATCGCAGATGTTTTTTTTGCATCGCGCAAAGAAATGCGTGAGGAGTATGACGCTAGGATGGATTTAGCTGAATCCCGTCAAGGCGTGCCGTTGTACACCTTGCAATCTTCACCTGAATACCAGCCAGCCGCTCTTCCGGGGCATTCGACCATGTTTGATCGATACTTTCTTGTCAACTTGTTGATGCCTGCTCTTGATCGAGCGCTTCTTCAAGGTGAGTACACCAGGGCAAACAGGGATGCCACGCTTGCTGTTTTGTATGCAGTGCAGTGGTACAACGAAAGCGGTGAGTGGCCAAGAGATTTAGCAAGCGCTGGTGTTACTGACGCTTGGACTGGTGAGCCTCTGAAGATTATTCTTGTTGAAGGAGCCCCCCTGATATATTCACTCGGTTGTGATCAGCGTGATGATGGCGGCATTCATGCGCAAGATGCAGATAAATTGGGTTCAGGTTCATCTGGCGATTGGGTTGTTTGGCCAAATTTAGAATAGGAGTCGTTATGCCAATTGGAATCGTGAAGGAGGAGTTACAGCAGTGGTTTGTGAAAGGCGATTCATATGAATTGTATCTTGAAAAAGCAGGCGCAAGTGCTGAGCCCTGGCGAAGAGTAGAGTCCCAAGTCGAACTTTCCCAGTCGCAACAAGCAGTAGTGAATTCTTTTGTTCGAACAATGAACATAATTGTTCTATCAGGTATTTGGTGCGGAGATTGTTCGGCGCAAGGTCCTATTTACAATGTGATAGCATCGGCTTCACCTTGCATTAATATGCGATGGCTTGATAGAGATGAGGCCATTTCGCTATCAAATAAGGTTAAGATTAATGCAGGGAATCGGGTTCCGACAGTGCTTTTTCTTGCTGAAGATTATGAGCCTGTTTCAGTGCTTGGTGATCGAACACTTTCAAGATACCGAGCAATTGCTCGCCGACAACTTGGTCCAGCATGCGATTTGCCAGGTGCATCAATTGAACAACAGGAAATCCAAGCATCAATCCAAGATTGGTTAAACGAGTTTGAACGCGTGCAACTGCTTTTACGACTTAGCGCTCGCCTTCGTCAGAAGCACGGCGATTAAACGATCTAAGTAACTCAAAGGATTCCATAGGAGATATTGCATTTAAATCAATTGCTTTGAGTTCTTCCAGAAGAGGGCTTGGGAGATACGAAGTGAATAAGCTCATCTGCGGAGCCGGAGAGTGCGCACTCTCCCTACTAGCCTGTTGCGTATGTACGCTCAGTGTTTCGAGAAGTTCATTTGCTCGATTAACAACAGCGTTTGGTACACCAGCAATTTTAGCCACATGAATACCATAACTTCGATCTGTACGACCTTCTTTAATCCCATAAAGGAATACAATTTCATCTTTCCATTCACGAACTGTGACATGCAAATTGATGACGCCATCGTCACGGTCTGCAAGTGTAGTTAGCTCGTGGTAATGTGTTGCAAACAACGTTCTGCATCCACGCTCAGCAAGATTTTCAGCAATTGCCCAAGCGAGGGATAGGCCATCAAGAGTACTTGTGCCGCGTCCAATTTCATCAAGAATGACAAGGCTCTGCTCCGTTGCGTTATTCAGTATATTTGCAGTTTCAACCATCTCGACCATGAATGTGGATTGCCCACTATGCAGTTCATCGCTTGCTCCTACTCTCGTAAAAATTCTATCTACCATTCCAATGGTGGCGCTTGTTGCAGGAACAAAGCATCCGGTGTGTGCAAGAAGTGTGATGAGTGCAATTTGTCGGATATATGTCGATTTGCCAGCCATGTTTGGCCCAGTGATAAGTGCGAGCGATTTGCCTTCTAAGGTGCAATCATTTGAAACGAACGAGTCTTTGAGCAAGCGATCAAGTACAGGGTGCCTGCCACCAGAAATTCGAATCGTTGGTTCGTCCACAAGGATAGGCTGTACATAATTGTAGCGTTGGGCTGTTTTAGAAAATGAGACAAGCACGTCGAGTGTTGCAACTACATTGGCGAATTCAATAATGGTTTGCACGTGTGTTTTGATAGTGACGCATAACTCGTTATAGAGTTCATTTTCTCTTCCGAGTGCTTGCGATTCAGCACTTAGCACTTTATTTTCAAAATCTTTGAGCTCAGGAGTGATATATCTCTCGGCATTTTTAAGCGTTTGCTTGCGCGTAAAAAAATCAGGCACATGCGTTGATTGAGCGCGTGAGACTTCGATGTAGTATCCAAAGACTTTATTGAAGCCAACCTTTATGGTTGAAATGCCAGTTTCTTCCGTGAGCTGCGCTTGATACGATGCTAGCCAAATTCCAGCATCGCGTTGGAGCACTCTTGCTTCGTCAAGTTTTATATCAAAACCGTCTTTGAATAAACCTCCGTCACGCATGTGTGCTGGTGGGTCATCAGTACAAGCAGTTAGAATACTCGTTGCAAGAGGGCTCAATTTTTGAGATAGTTTATGAATGTGTTGCTGAATTTCTTCTAGAGGAGGTGCGTGCAGGTTATCTCCTAACGTTTTGCACTCGTTGATAGACCGCCCTAAAGCAACAATGTCTCGTGGTGTTACGCGACCCATTGAAACTCGACCCGCGATTCGTGCGATGTCTTGAATATGCTCAAGATTTTCAAGGATGCCTCGAGTCATTTTGGCATCATTGATGCACGCACCAACAACACTTTGCCTGCGCTCAATTGCTTCGCGATTAGCTAATGGTTCGCAAAGCCACTGACGCAGCAAGCGTTTGCCCATTGCAGTTTTACAATGTCCAATAACCCAAAGTAGTGAGCCTTCGATAGTATTGGTACGTATTGTTTGTTCGATTTCTAAACTGCGAAGTGTTGTGGCGTCAAGAGAAACAAATTCAGATTCACTGCAGAGTTTTGGCGTACTTAAATGTGCAAGTGCAGAGTCGCTAGTTTGCGTCTGTTTGATGTACGCGAGTAGTGCACCAGCGGGAGCAATCCTTGGGTCATCAGAGGTAAGTCCAAAGCCATCGACAGTGGTTACTCCATATTGCCGCTTGAGGATACTCATTCCCTCGTTAGCATGAAATATCCACGATGGTCGCTTCGTCAGTGCGATACCGAAATGCGTTACTGCGTGTTCAAGTTGTTCATCATCTTCATCAACGAGGATTTCAGATAAGCCAAGTCGCTCGAGAGTATCTCCAACACGACTTAGTGAACATTGGTGAAGTTCAAAAAGGCCAGTGGACAATTCAGTAAGAGCTATTGAGACTAAGTCTCCGTTATAGTGCATTGCGCCTAATAGGTTGGATTTCGCTTCGTCTAACAAGGACTCATCTACAAGTGTGCCTGGGGTGACGACTCGAGTCACGCCGCGTTTGACTATGCCTTTTGCTTGTGAAGGATCTTCAAGTTGTTCACAGACCGCTACACGAAAACCAGCCTCAACTATTCTTCGCATATATCCTTCAGCGGCGTGGTGTGGTACGCCTGCCATATCCAATCCATTACCTCGTTGAGTTAAGGTTAATCCGATGGCTTTCGATACGATTCTGGCGTCTTCATCGAACATCTCATAAAAATCGCCCATGCGAAAGAAAAGAACGCACTCTGGGTGTGCTTCTTTCATCGCGCGATACTGTTGCATCGCCGGTGTCGACCAGGGATTATTCTGGGACTTCTTCTTCTTCTTGCCCGCAGTTACCTGCTTCATACTCATATTCTAACTATAATCACACACTCTTTAGAGGAAAATTAGAGGCCATGATTTATCTATTTTGCATCTCAATAGCGCTTGCATCAATTTTTGGTGGCTTTGTTCCGCTATTCATTAGACTAACGCATACAAGAATTCAGTTAGCAATGAGTTTTATTGGTGGTCTGATGGCAGGTATAGCCACATTAGATTTGTTGCCCGAAGCACTTGAGCATGGAGCAGCAAAGCAGGTGATGCTATGGCTCTTGGTAGGTTTTTTAGTAATTTTTCTTCTCGAACGTTTTTTACCTTCTCATTGCCATGATGTTTCAGAGGGTAAACACGAGTCCTGTATGCATGAACATAAACTTACATGGGTAGGTACTTTTATAGGCTTGTCGATTCACAGCATACTCGCTGGTGTTGCACTAGGTGCTTCATGGCAGGTGGGAGGTACATCTGTTGCACTTGGTGTGTTTATCGCCTTGGTACTTCATAAACCATTTGATGGCCTGGCCCTTATCGCAATGATGCGGATTGCAGATATTAAAACAAAACTCGCCGTTCTTATCAATCTTGTTTTTGCACTTGCTGTTCCAGTGGGTGTTATCATTTTTCTATTAAGTGGTGGTGCAAGTGAAGAGTCGATAGCGGCTGCACTAGCATTTTCTGCTGGTATGTTCCTTTGCATTTCATTATGTGATTTGTTGCCCGAATTGCAATTTCATCAGCATGATAGAATATCGCTTACAGTTTCTCTGTTGATGGGCCTTGTGATTGCGTGGGGTATTTCTTCTATGCATTCGCACGATTCGAACGAGCACATAGATGAATCGGGTACTCTACACGAACATTAATATGACAAACACAACACCAAATTACAAGAAAACATTGAATCTGCCGAAGACCTCATTCCCGATGCGCGGAAATCTTGCGCAAAATGAACCGCAATCTGTGAAAAGGTGGAATAAGGCTAATTTATACGATGCGATACAGGACGCACGAAAAG
>CAJWSE010000028.1 GCA_913046275.1 uncultured Phycisphaerae bacterium
TATCTGGTAATACAAGGATATAAAACAGTAATAAATATATGAACAAATATCTTTATATTATTGACTATTGGGTTCCCTTTCCACAATCAGAGTATGGTGGAGTTATAAGTGTCATTGCAACTGATGATTCAGAAGCATTTGAACTATTAGCAAATGAGGAGGGATTTAATACTGATTATGTTGATCTGATTATGCCTAATGTAATCAAGGCACAAAAACTGCAATTAGCAGAAGATTACGACTCAAACATCATAGACGCATTTATCACATAGGAAAAATGGCAAAGAAAAAGAAGAGTACAACCTTCAGAGTCGATCAAAAAAGAAATCGTGTTACTGAGAGAGAAGATGATTCTAATCTTAGTCAGGATTGGATTAAACAAACTGGTGGACTAAGTGAAGAGGCAGCACAAGCATGGATAGATGCTAAGACTGCAACTGATGAAACAACAAACGAAACTGATTACAGAATAGTAGGTGAGTAATGGAAAAACTCTAATTTTTGGCATCACGAATCGACGGATCTAATTCGATGATATAAGCGGAGCACATTCTTTTTTGAAAGCATAAAGTCGAATTTTAGATGTATTTTATGCTTAAGATTTTTTTCAAAGTTGCATCTATGTCGATTTATTCTCCTTTAATGGCATCGCTGTTCCTGATAGGATGTGCGCATGCGGGAACAGAGAACTATTGTTGATGGTGTTGAGTTTGAAAAGATTTTTCGTGCACAATTAATTTTTAATTCGATTCGAAGTTCAATGCATCCATCTAGGTTAATCATTGGCTTTTGTATGGTCCTCGTTCTACTTGCATCTGGGAGATTGTGGGATTCGATTTCACAAGATGATGCAATGCTTTTGTATGGCACAAAAACAATTGAGGCAGTGTCACAAGCTAGAGCGGTTGCGATAGCACAATCATCAACAGCACTGGGACAAACAGCGCCAGAAGCATCACGGCAATGGACAGTGCAAGAAGCGCAGGCTCACTTGATTGAGTCATGGCATGATTTTCAATTTGAAGGTAATGTGACGGAAAAAGATCGCGATGAATTTCAACAGGTTTATCTTGCCTTAGAGCAAGTGAAGCCCCGCGGTCCATTTGAATCCTCTGCTCGATATGTGGCCAATGAATGGAACTCAATTGTCAATGGCGCGTTAGAACTAAACCCCGTGCAAATGTGGCATTCGATTGTTTTAATTGTCTGGGAGCTGCCACAGCTTCTTTGGAAGGCTGGTTTTCACTGGTTCATAAGTTTATATGGTTTTTTATTGGTTTACGTGCTCTGCATAGGTGGAGGCGCGATTGCACGAATGCAGGCGGTCGAGCATTCGCGTGCAATTCGTATGAGTAAATCTGCTGCACTTGAATTCTCTTTTTCACGTTGGCGTTCTACACTAAGCGCACTCTTTAGCCCTGCGTTATTTGTGGCAGTCTTGACAGTGCTATTGATGATAATTGGTTTAATATTCTTGAATATTCCTTGGCTAAATCTCATCGGTGGTTTGTTGTATGGAGCGGCTCTATTATTTGGTTTATTCATCGCATTGGCTGCAGTTGGTTTTGCGACCTCTTTCTTGTTATTTATCCCTGCAGTCGTTGTAGAGGACTGCACTGGTGGAGAAGCAGTGCAACGATCCTTTTCTTACGTCGTTTCAAAAACTATTCACTTTCTTGGGTATGCAATTGCGTTAATCGTTGCAATGGTCATTGGTTTTGTTATCGTTCGACTGATTACAAATTTGGCGTTAGATATTACTGCCGATTTAGTTGGATCATGGACTTTTAACTTATCTTTGCATGGGGCGGGTTCAATGCAAGAGTTGGCAATACCGCCGGCTGGGATGACTTGGTACGAAACAGTAGCGGCTTGGCTTATTTCTCTCTGGGAAACAATTCTTCATGATGTCATGATTGGCTGGGTGTTAAGCGGATTCTTTAGCGCTAGTACAATGGTATATCTTCTTATGCGTTCAGCATGTGACGGAAATGACACAAGAGACATCTGGTGGCCAGGTCTTATTCAGGGGACAAACATCCCAAGCGAAGATTAATTGCTTTGTTTTAGCTCGAAAATGGTTTGCGTGCGAAGTACAACTCCATGTTCAGAGTTAAGGTGGTATGACTGCACGTGGAGTTGCTCCTTATACCGTTGCACGTCAAGAATGCTTAGACCTTTATGGTCACCATCTTTGTAATGAATTACCTTGGCTTCGGCTTCATCAGCGAACTCTGACAATTCCATATAGCTATCACCAAATAAATGTTCTGGGAGCAGTTCTATTTGCATAGAGTTGATTAGTGTGATGCGATCGCCGAAATCTTGTTCATGATCTCGTTCGCCAGCACATACCATTGTTGTTACGTGGCCACGATCAGGAAGGTTGTCTACATCTGGGAAAATCACTTCGGACACGCAGATGCCTTCGTATTCGAATCGCAACGCATGCCCACCTTTGCATAGCCAGGCTTCAAAATCATAATCGTTGTACTGCACTTCAATTCGTTCTTCAATTTCGAAGAATTCTGGGTGAATTGCGGACCGAAAGAGCGCCATGCTGTAGGTTGGCTGATCGACTAATTTATCTTGTGCTTGCATGAAAATCCCATTAACATTGAGAAAGAAGTGGTAAATATTAACAAAGACCTAACATCGTCTTTGTCCTCCGTATTGTTAAGTATGCATTGTTACCGATTTAGTTTTTAAATCAAGCATAAAAGTTGTGATTTTGATACAAAAATCGCATTTTTCAGAAACCCTTGCACAAAAAGCAGTTGCGAGATTAGTTTTACTGGGAAATTTTTAATTTGACAGCTTGCATGTCTGACCAGACTGCTTGGCGAGTTTCTTTTGTGTAGTTACGAAGTAAATATGCTGGATGAAATGTAGGCATGACTGGGATGCCCTTATGTAACCCCCAAGAGCCTCGCAGACGTGTAATGCCTGCTGTTGTGTTTAGGATATATTTCGTTGCAGGAGCGCCAAGGCAAACAATTACTTTTGGCTTTACTAATCGTATTTGTTCTTTGAGGTAGATGCCGCAAAGATTTACTTCAGTGGGTAGTGGAGTGCGATTCTCTGAAGGTCTACATTTTACTACGTTTGTAATGTAGACATCTGCTCTTTTCATATCAATCGATTCGATTATTTGGTTGAGTTTGTGTCCAGCTGGACCTACAAATGGTACCCCTTTCTCATCTTCTTCAGCACCTGGCGCTTCGCCAATAAACATGAGATCTGCGTTCGGATTTCCATCACCAAATACTGTCTGAGTGTAACCCGCCTTGCTTGTGCAATGCTCGCATTCAATATCATGAATTTTATGTAATTCTTCGAGCGTATTTGATCGGTGTGTATTATGGAAGTGTTCTATTTCTTCCCCAGCTGGAAGAAAATCCACGCCAAGCAATTGGCTGGTTTTCATATGCAGTTGTGCGATTTCTATCTCCATAGAGTGTATTTTAATCTTGTTTGAGAATAATTGTCACGGGTCCATCATTATCAATTTCAACACGCATCATTGCACCGAATATCCCTTGCTTGACCTGAATCCCTGCTAATTCAAGTAAGTTGCCAACCTCTTCAACAAGCGGCTTGGCAATCTCTGGTTTCGCAGCTTTGATGAAACTGGGCCTGTTTCCTTGTGAACAATCTCCAGCGAGTGTGAATTGGCTAACGAGTAAGATTTCACCAGTTATATCCTGCACTGACTTATTCATCTTTCCTTCACAATCACTAAAAATTCGCAGTTTCTCGATTTTCTTGGCAATCCAGCCTGCATCATTGCGCTTATCGCCCTCTTCTACTCCCAGAAAGACGCAAAGACCCTTTTTGATAATTTCTTTATGGCCGAGTTCTTCCACAGAAACACTGGCCTGAGTTACGCGTTGGATGACAGCAATCATGCAGAGTATTGTCGCAAAAAATAGAGCCCGTTGCTTTTTAGCAAACGAACTCCTGTGGGGGGCTTAGTTAGTGTGTAATCCATTATTCGGGTCCAAATGCATTTAGTTCCATTAAATAGTCATTTTTCTATGTTTAGATCTAGGAGCGGTCAGGAGCAGAGATGTAATTTTCTTTGAATGTGTTCTTAGGTACTTTAAAGTAGCGCAATTGCGCAACTAGAGACTAAGGCGATGCCTTTATCATCGCATGCTTGCCTGTAGTCAATAAGTTCTATTTCATCTGGTTCAACGAGATTTAACGCCGCTGACATGTTCCCAATACTGCACCAGTGCGTTGAGTTGTTATGCCATTTCATTGCTGAGATAAATTCTTCACAATCGTTTGTTATGTACTTTGTCATCATTTCTCGATCGTGTCGCTCCACATCGAACTTACGCTGTTCATCTACAGGTCTGGGCTCCCCAAATTGTTGACCAACATGGCTTAAATCAGCTGATGCGACCACTAGGGTTTTGCCCCCAAATTTTTGTAGAATTTCTTTTAGAAAAGGAATGAACTGATCAGTTTTCGTTCGTACATTATCGCCATCGTCTTCAAGCATCTCCATCAGTGGGCTTGGGATAAGCGCAGCAACGATGGGCACATTGCCAAAACATTGTTGAATCCAAGGTATTTGTAATTCAATTGAGTGCTCTGCAGCGTGGTCGATCAAATCACGAGTTATCCCATTACCAAATTTGTCTACAATTGCTCCTACAATTTTTTCATCAATTGGGCAGGTTCCTATTGGCGTATTAAAACCGATGGTTGAGATGACTACACCGTCACCTTCACCAAAGTGGTTCGTGCCAAGCACGACCACTCGGTCAGGTGCTTTGGTATTTTGCCATGCGTAGTATGCAGAAGCATAGTTAGGCCATCCACGTCCATAATCAAGATGTGGTGCAATAATTGCTTTGACTTCGGTAGAAAATTCTGGGTCTTCAGTTTGTGAGAACCAGTGAGCAAGTTGTGCCTTGCATTTCTCTTTATCTTTGCCTAATGTCCCAGATGCTTTAATAGGAAAACTCCCATTTGTGTTGAGTTCTTCAATTTTTTTATTTTCAAGTGCGGTTGATGTTGGTCCCCAGAGAAGGCCAGAGTTATCTAATTTTTGTAATAATTTGATGAATTGCTCAGGAGGGGCTTTTGCAACATCAGCAATGTCTTTCGCAGGTGTATTCCCGTTGATTCGTTGAATTACAGCAAATATATTTGGTGGGACAACCATCGTTTCATTAACGAGCGCGTAGTGATCCCGTAGCGCAATGTATTGTTGACCATCTTTTTTTATTGGAAAGGCTTGAAATTGCCTTAATGCAGGGAGTTGAAGGTGCTCCGGAAGGTCCGAGAATGACATGTGATGCTCCGTGTGATGAAGAAAAGGGCTTTTGGTCGTCAAATAAGAACTTATGTGTGTAGAAGTCGCAATATTTTGCCTACAACAGCGTATTAAAGTATCACCGCTTGCTCAATTGCGGTGGTTGTTTACAATAGAGATTCCAATTTTTTTTGAATCTAATCACAGGACCCGCTCGGAAGGACAGATATGAAAATCCTGAACAAAACTTTATCTCTCATGGCTCTGCTATCACTCGTATCTATGTTTACACTTAGTTGCGAACAACCAGCAGGTACAGAAGCAGCTGTTTCGTCGGATAGCTCTAAATCTTCTTCAAATGAAGAAAAATCGACTACCAACTTAACAGATATGTCAAAAGTATCGCCAGCGACTAAAGGTACTGCAGATCCTATTCCACTGGATTTGTCTGGTGTAAGCGTAGACTCGCTACGGCCAAGCAATACGAAAACAGAACAGCCCAGCGATACTCCAGCAGTTTTAGCTCAAGTAGTTACATTAACCCCCGAGTCATTAGACCTAGGTACGTTTTCAACAAGTGAAAAAGGAACGGGGACAGTTACATTAACAAATACCGGTGGCAAGCCTGTCACGCTTGAACGTGCTAAAGCTAGTTGCGGTTGTACAACCTCTGATTTCAAGAATGGAACAGTTCTGCAACCAGGTGAATCGACAGACATTAGCGTTACGATGGACGGCAAAGGGCGTGCGCGTAAACTTTCGAAAACTGTGACATTTACAATTGCGGACCACCCTTCGTTGCGACTACCAGTTTCAGCAGAAACACTTTCGTATGTCAATGTAGATAAAAATCCAATCACCATGTCAGAGGATAATGGGATTGAAACAATTACCCTGACTTCAATTGATGGTGAACCTTTTACGATTACTTCAATTTTGCCTGCGATTGCTGTTGAACTTCCAGCAGAACCTTCAGCAAGTCAGGAGCTCAAGTTAGATTGGCAAAAATTCTGGGATATTGTCCAGACAACAAAAGTCACTATTCGACTTGACCATCCATTGTGTAAAGAGATTACAACAAACGTCCGTTTAACGGCTGACCAGCGTCAGCGTTTGAATGAAATTATTAAATTGCGTCGAGAAGGCGGCGATTTGCCAACAAAGGATCCTACGAGGCCATTAACAGGTGATCAGCTTGCTCGGTATATTAAATCAGGTCGTGGCGCCCAAGTTATTAAGTATATCAATGATGGGCTTGGAAAATACGACGCTGTTGATCGCGGCGGAGTGACGTTGTTGAGTACAGCCGCTGAAGCTGGTGATGTTGAAACAGTCGTAGCACTTATTGATTTAGGTGCTGAGGTTGAGCGAGTCGACCGCGTTAATCGAACGCCATTAATGTATGCGGCGCGATCAAAGGACCCAGGGACAGTCCAAGTTCTTCTTGATGAAGGTGCAGACATCCAGGCTCGTGATCGTCTAGGCAATACTCCATTATCTTGGGCTGCAGGTTTTGGTACGGCAGATGGCGTGCAGATTCTTATTGATTCTGGAGCAGATGCTAATACTGTTGATACTGTGCTTGGCTATACCCCACTTATTTGGGCAGCTGGCTTTGGTGAATCTGCGGCAATTTCAATCTTGATTGAAGCAGGCGCTGATGTTAGCGTGAATGATATTGCTGAGGGGCGAACCCCACTTATGCATGCTGTTCGAACAGGTAAGGTTGAAGGGGTGAAATCACTTATTGATGCGGGTGCAAAAGTAAATGGTATTGATAACTCGAAGACGACGGCCCTGCATATTGGCGCTGAAAGTAATAATGTCGGCTTGGACAAGATTCAGCTTCTTGTGGAATCTGGTGCTGATGTAAATGCTAAAAATGGCGGTGGTGAAACGGCGCTTGATTTAGCTAAATTTAGAACTGACCCCGAAGGACCCGCAATAGTTGTATTCCTAGAGTCTCAAACAGACTTAGAATAATCATTTTGCATGAGTATGTTTAATTCAGCAGGCCGCAAATGCGGCCTGCTGTTGTTATTATGTGCGGTCTACAAAAGGATTAACTCATGACAGCAACTGCAACAGATACGGCCTACGAACAACTTATCAAGAGTGCGAAAGATTGCTCAGCTCTTGGTTCATCAATAGCATTATTGCATTGGGACCAAGAAGTCAAAATGCCAAGAAAAGGGATTGAATACCGGTCAGATCAGATTGCGCTCACTTCAAAAATTCACCATGAAATGAAGGTGAACCCAAAAATTGCTGATCTACTTGCAGAATGCGAAGCAGATAGCGAACTTGTCAGTGATTCAACTAGTGTTACTGCGGTCAACATACGAGAGATGCGCCGTGCTTATGACCGTGCAACAAAGCTGCCTACTTCGCTTGTAGAAGAAGAGGCAGTACTCGCCAGCCGCGGGCAAAATGCTTGGGCGGAGGCTAGAAAGAACAGCGATTTTTCTGCGTTTCAACCTTGGCTTGAAAAAATTGTAAATCTACTTCAGCGAAAAGCGGAGTGTTACGGATGGGCGGATGGTGGTGAGCCATGGGATGCGCTTGCGGAAGATTATGAGCCTGGTTGTACGGCGCAAGCAGTAAGTGAAGTTTTTACTCCATTGCGTACTCGTCTTCAAGCGTTGCTCGATCAAATTATGGGTAGTGATACTAAGCCATCTAATGCATTTAATGAAATTACGCTGCCAATTGACCAGCAAAAACGTTTTGTTCGTGCGATTGCAACACAAATTGGCTTTGATTTTGATGCTGGTCGACTTGATGAGTCTACTCATCCATTCTGTAGTGGCACGCATTGCCGAGATGTTCGATTGACTACAAGATTCCATGAAGACAATGTAAATGATGCAATTGGTTCAACAATGCATGAGGCTGGTCATGGGATTTACGAACAGGGCTTGTTATTTGAACATGTTGGTACTCCGATGGGGCATTCGGTTTCACTTGGCATCCATGAATCACAAAGTCGGATGTGGGAAAATCAAGTTGGGCGTAGTAAATCATTCTGGAAATGGTGTTACCCAATCATGAGTGAATATTTTGGTGATGCCACCGCATCACTTTCATTCGAAGATGTTTATGGTGGAGCAAACATTGTCAAGCCAGACTTTATTCGAGTTGAAGCTGACGAAGCAACATACAACATGCACATTATGATTCGCTTTGAATTGGAACGTATGATGATGAAGGGTGATCTTGCTGTCGCAGATCTTCCGGAAGCGTGGAACTCTCGTTATCAGGAATACCTTGGCATCAATGTGCCAAGCGACAGCAAGGGTTGTTTGCAAGATATTCACTGGTCAATGACTTCCATGGGCTATTTTCCAACGTATACGCTTGGAAATTTGTATTGTGCGCAGTTCTTCGAAAAGGCGCTCTTGGATCATCCTGATATGTATGAGCAATTTGCTCAAGGCGAATTTGGCACTTTAAAAACGTGGCTAAATGAAAACATTCATGCTCATGGTCAGCGTTTTCGTGCTGCGGAATTGTGTGAACACGTCACAGGAAAATCTTTATCTGCTGATCCTTTGATGCGCCATCTAGAAGATAAATTGAAACCTCTTTACGGTTTAACCTGAGTCCAGCCAACGATCTCTTTTGTTTCTTGTCTGCCTGTTATCTGAGGTAGAGTTATAGACACGCCGTCTAGTGCTAATGTGCCTAAGATGGCCATTGCCATGCCTTCACGTGCTTGAATAGGAACATTAAGTTCATCGGTTTTGCCATCATTTCGAATCGATAAGACAAGCGATTGATTCATGGCTCCACCGCCTGCCAGATAGATGCGATCGATGTCTTGCAAAATATGGTTTATGCACCATCCAATCGCAGATGTGGCACTTGCAAGAGCGTCACATGGAGATAGAGATGGAAAATTTTGGAAAACTTCAATACCCAAATTGTCAGCAGTACCAAGTGAGCGGAGTTCATGGCGTTGCGCAATCAAAATATTAAACAGTTGCGTTTTTGCTGCTTCATTTACTGTTCCTTTAAGAGCGTATTTACCATACTCGTCATAATCACAATTGAAAAAATGTTTCGCAAGAGAATTTAGTAGCAAATTGCAGCAACATACATCGAAGCCACCGATTTCATGTGGGGTCGAGTTCTTTGGTAATACAGTGATATTGCAGAACCCTCCAAGATTAACAATAGCAGTAGATTGTTCTGCGCTTCGAAACATAATCCAGTCGGCAAGCGGGGTGATTGGCGCGCCTTCGCCGCCAAGTCGTAAATCGTGTTGGCGTGGATCTGTCAGAATGGTGCAATCGAAGGCCTTGCAAATAGGTGTAGTGTCAATGATTTGCACGCTTTTTGGTGGCTGATGAAAAATGGTTTGCCCATGAACTGCAATTAAGTCAATAGTATTGAGTTGAAGATCTTGGATTGTATCTCGCGTAATTACGCCTACCGCTTTTGCTGCTTGCGCAATTTCATCGCTAGTCCAACCATCGCGAGCTAGTTTTCTTAATTTGCTCTGGTAATTTACGAGGCTATTACTTTTAATCGCTTGAAATTTCGCTTGTAATTCTAGGCCTCTACCTTCAATAGAAGTGGCAACCGCGTCGACGCCATCCATACTTGTGCCTGTCATTGTCCCAACAACTGTTCGCATGGGCACACTATAACACTACTCAACTACGGTTATACTGTTACTTATGACTCAAAGAGCACTTGTTACAGGCGGCGCTGGTTTTTTAGGTTCACATCTTTGCGACGCACTTGTTGCGCGCGGTGAGCATGTGATTTGTCTCGATAATCTTTTTACTGGACGGAAAGAAAATGTTTCGCATTTATCTGATTGTCCAAATTTTGAATTCATTGAACATGATGTGATGCAGCCCATTGATATCGAAGTAGATTTGATTTATAACCTTGCTTGCCCTGCAGCTCCGGGCCATTATCAGCATGATCCAGTGAACACAACAATGACTAGTATTCTTGGTGCAGTCCACACACTGGAGTTGGCTAAAAAATACAATGCAAAATTGTTTCATACTTCAACTAGTGAAGTTTATGGTGACCCTTTGGTTCATCCGCAGCCAGAATCCTATCGTGGTAATGTGAATCCGATCGGATTGCGTGCCTGCTATGACGAAGGAAAGCGGGCAGCAGAATCAATAATGTTTGATTATCATCGAATGTATGGTGTAGATATCCGAGTCGTTCGAATCTTTAATACATATGGTCCTAGAATGCATCCATTCGATGGTCGTGTTGTCAGTAACTTTATTCGCCAAGCAATTGCTGGCGAGAATCTCACAATTTTTGGAGATGGTAAGCAATCGCGCTCTTTTTGTTATGTTGATGATTTGATTAAGGGCTTCTTACTAATGATGGACGCGGATGAAGCGACTGGTCCAATTAATATGGGCAACCCATGTGAATTTACTATGCTCGAGCTCGCAGAGATCGTGTTATCTTTAACCGAGAGTAAATCTGAGCTCATCATGAAACCGATTCCCGCCGATGACCCAAATATGCGCCAGCCAGATATCACGCTTGCTACAGAGAAGCTGGGCTGGGTGCCAACTGTACCTTTGGCCGAAGGGCTAGCAAAACTCATTGCTTGGTTCTCTGAGATTAATATTGATGAATGGCCACCGCCAACACCCAACTGGGCTGGTGGTTTAACTGATGCCAAATGAGATTAACTGACGACATACTGTCACTCGAAATGCTATTTTTAGCGTAATAAAGAACTTTTATACCGAATAACTACCGAACAGCGGTTGACATAGCCGATGTTTCTGTCATCCTACCGTAAACCTAACAGAACTCTTAAGTGAAGGAACACGACAGATGGCATTATTGACAAAAAATGGAAAAGCAAAGAAATCAACACGAAAATCAGCATCGCCTGCTGAAAATCGCGCAAAGAGCGGTATCGTATCTGAAAGCGGTTCAGATTCCGCAACTCGTGAAGGAAACACGAATGCAATACCAAGGAAGGCGAAGAAAGCTATGGCAAGTAAAGCAAAGTCAACAGTAGAAGATAAAGGGAAAGTTCAAGCACTTGAAAATGCACTATCGCAAATCGATAAGGCATTTGGTTCTGGTGCAATTATGCGATTGAATGGTGATGATATTGCCGCAATTCCAGCAATATCAACTGGCGCTATTAGCTTGGACCTCGCGCTCGGTGGTAATGGAATGCCGCGGGGTCGAGTCATTGAAGTGTTCGGTCCCGAATCTTCAGGCAAGACTACTCTCGCATTAAATGTTGTTGCACAAGCGCAAAAAAAAGGCGTTGCAGCATTTATTGATGCAGAACATGCGCTTGATCCAAT
>CAJWSE010000029.1 GCA_913046275.1 uncultured Phycisphaerae bacterium
CTAGTTATTGTTCTTTCACTTTTCAATCGTCGGACTGCATAATAGACGTTTGAACGCGGAGTTTTAAACTTCGCAATTCATGCCTCCTTCATCCAAGGATGGATTGAAGTAAAGGTAAAACCTGTCCTCAGGACAGAAAATATGTTACTCAGCCGCAACAGCCCTCATCGGAGATGAGGGCTGTTGTTTTTAATTTCTACTTTTTATTGCCAATTAATAACAATTTTCCCAAATTGCTCGCCCGATTCCAATCGTTCAAATGCCTCTTGTGCTTTTGCCGCGCAGTATACAGAGTCAATAACAGGACTCATTCCGTTATTGAACAATGAAACAACTTCACGGAATTCACTCATGTCCCCCATTGTCGATCCAAGGATAGAAAGTTGATTCCAAAATATTCGCGCTAGATCTGTTTTTGGCTGTGATCCAGCTGTGCAGCCGCAAGTAACGATTTTTCCCCCACGAGCAAGTGATTTAATGCATGGATGATGTAATTTTCCCCCTACGGAGTCAATGCAGACATCAACACCTCGCCGACTCGTCATATTACGAACTGTTCGCGACCAATCTTGACCGCTATCAAGCACAACTTCATCAGCGCCAAGTTCGACGGCTTTATCTAGCTTCCACTGATGCCTCGAAGTGACAATGACTTTACATCCAAAATGTTTGGCAATATTAAATGAGGCGAGGGCCGCCCCTCCGCCAATGCCAGTAATAAGTACCGATTGACCTGCGCGAATTTGAGCTCGACTTACAAGCATTCGCCATGCAGTTAAATGGGCTAAACCAAATGCCGCTGCTTGAACGGGATCAGCCTCACCTATATCTAGAACATTAGCAACTGGCGCTATAAAATATTCGGCATTTGTACCGTTGTCATGTTCTCCAATCATCCGTATATCTTGCGGAGCAGGATTATGCCCTGGCGTTTCAGCTTCAGACTGCCTAACAGCAGCATTTAAGAGGACTCGTTTACCAATCCAGGCGTTATCAACATTAGCCCCAACTAGCTCAACAATGCCACATCCATCTGAGCCACTAATTCGTGGGTATTCAAGATTAAGTCCTGGCATGCCAATTCCTACCCATAAATCTAAGTGATTGAGAGCCGAAGCCTCGGTCCGTACAAGTATTTGATTTTTTGTGGGCTTAGGCGAGTCAAATGTCGAAAGAAATTCGACATTTTTTGCAACAGGGCTTCCTTCTTTGGTTATTACGCAAGACTTCATAAGATTAACTCAAACCATTTCTTATTTTTCTCAATAAATCTCTCGTACGAATTATGCCCTCGAATTCACTTATTTTTTGACCTTCATACTCAATCCCAATCCATCCTCTGTATCCAGAATCAAGCACGATGCCAATCATTTTTTCATAGTCAGTATGAATTTCATTTCCATTATTATCAAAGTCATTGGATTTTGCACTGACAGCTTTTGCATACGGCATCAGTTCCGTCATACCGGTGTAGCGATTGTATTCTTCCATTGTACTCCAATCTAAAATAAAATTACCAAAGTCTGGAAGGGTACCGCACCGAGGATGATCAACTTCTTTCATGACAGATGCTAGCCAAGCACCATTGGAACTAAGCCCACCATGATTTTCAACAATAACATTTATTCTTTTTTGATCAGCATGCTCAGTAAGTCGTCGCAAACCATCTGCAGCTAGTATTTTTTGTTCTTCTACCGTTCCAGAAGATTGTGCGTTTACCCTAATTGAATGGCAGCCAAGTTCAATCGCTGCATCAATCCATTTGAAATGATTTTCTATTGCCTTGGTCCTTGCACTACCATCGGGATCGCCAATGTGTCCTTCACCATCACACATAATGAGAAGAGACTGCACGCCCAAGTCCGAGCATTTTGATTTCAATTCTCTGATGAATTCTAGTTTTGGCTGTTTATCAGGGAAGAATGAATTGACATATTCAACAGCGTGTATACCAAACTGATCCCTTGCAATTTGAGGAAAGTCTATAGCGCGAATGTACCCAGCTTGTAGGGATCGGTGGAGGGACCATTGTGCAAGTGATATGTCAAATATTTGTTTCATAAGCGCATCCTAACCGCACTCGACTTCACTCGTAAGGTATGATCACTTCTACAATATGTGCAATCGAAAAACAGTGACATTTTGGCTATTGTCATTTGTGGGAACATGGCTCGGGTTACTACTTATTTATGGTTGGCGCGAAAACCCGTTTATGCTGGAAGTGTACGACTATAGTGCAACAACAATGCTTCAGGGAATTTCGCCAGAAAAAGGCGCTGGTTGGATGGCATATCCACCACCTCTTATTGCAACATACATTCCATTTGTGCACTTCTCCGTTCTTGCTCAAAAAATAGCAATGCTTGGCCTAATGTCTGGAATTATTCTTTTCATTTTTGGCACAATTCAACATAAACTTGTTGGGGAAAGAACGAGTAAGAGTGCCGTTTTTTTTTGGGTCCTTTTGGTTCTTCTGGTAGGTCGATTTATTGCTTCTCCAATAGAAAATTTCAGCAATGATATTTTGGTTGCAGGTTTAGTATTTTTTGCAATTCGGTTATGGTCTGAGGAAAAGAACATAAGCGGTTCGATTGCAATGGGAGTCGCGGCCGCCTTGAAGGCTACGCCACTTTTGTTTCTTCCCTATTTGATATTCCGAAAAAGTTGGAAATCCTTCTTTGTTGTGTTACTTGCTTCCGCAGCGATATTTTGGCTTCCAGATTTGTTTTTCCCCAAGGAAAGCGGAACTTGGGGGGCCTATTGGATTTCAATCGTAGCAAATTCATTGCACAACCCTTCTGAATCAGGCGTTGTAGGCAGCTGGTCAAACTGGAATCATCTGAATCAAAGTCTTTCTGGAACCATAGAACGATTATTTACCCACCCTCCAGTTTCTAACAAGGAAGCGGTTGATGTTTGTATCGCCTCTTTCAGTAAAGAGCAACTGGGCTTAGCTATTTGGCTTGGTAGGACCACAATCTTATTGTTAATTTTTGCAGCACTTTGGCAAGCCCCTAAGGAAGACAAGCGCATCCAAAAATTTAGTGAGTGTGCACTTATTATTTGCGGAATGTTGCTCCTCTCACCTATGAGCAGCAAGGCGCATTTTTTCCTTCTTATACTTCCAGCAGCGATAATAGTGAGGCATTATGTCTGGAAGAACAAAGATATTTGGTTGACAATTATTTTTGTAGTGGTCTTTTTATATGGCACCATGACGGTAAAAGATTTAATTGGTACAAAAGCTGGTCACGCAGTGCTTGCAACAGGATCAGTGACTTGGTGCACACTGCTTATTATGCTAGGAGTGTGGAGAGTTTTAGCCGTTCAAGAATCTCAATCTTCATTTGGATCAAGTAGGCAATGAAAACCAACACACGGCACTCGTTCAGGTTCATTACTTTCATGTATTGACTGGATAAGTTCATGCACCTGTTGTACATGCTCAGCTGTTAACGGTATTGAAATAACCTGTTGCCCATGTGAAGATCCAGTTACCGTTGTTAGAACGGCAACTGTTTCTTCTTGATCAAGTGCAGACATAACATGAGATCCGACTTGATTTGGAATTGAGTGCAACGATGTTATAAGGTGAGGGATTCCTTCTTGATGTTGCTCTAGATCTTTTTTATTAAGTTCATTTTTTGTCATGATAATATTTCCTTAGCAAATTTTTTAGCAGCTAAAATCGCCTGGTCAACTTTTTCAGGGTCTTTCCCACCGGCTTGCGCTGAGTCAGGCCTTCCGCCTCCGCCGCCACCACAAATCTTCGCTGCTTCGCGTACCCACTCGCCAGCATGTAGACCACTTTCGATCATTGTCTTACTTACACCAGCCACAATAATTACTTTGCTTTCTTCAAGATTACTTGTAAATAGCATTGCGGCTCCATTTGGCGATTGAGAACGAACAGTGTCAAGCGCAGCCATCATGGAGTCTTTGTCACCATGTTCCAGTTTGGAAACGACAATCTCATCGCCACAGTCTACAAGTTTCCGAGCTTGCTCAATTACACCGGCTCTTTTCGATGATGCAGCTTCTTTTTGTAACTCTTTTACCCTTTTTAGCAATTTCTTTAATGCGGTTTTTGCTTGGTGTTTTGTAGTTTGCGAAATGATCAATTCGTCGACACTTTTTGATAGCGCCTCATAAGAGTCGCATAACTCTTGATCATTAAGTTCTTCTGCGTCCTTTATTTCTTTCAGTAAAGACTCTCCAGTTTTATGAGCCGCAATTGCCTCTGGACCGCTTATAGCTGTTATTCGTCGAGTTCCTGAAGCGAGTGCTTGTTCATGAAGAATCGCAAAATGTTTTCCGTGCTCGCATGTTGAAAGATGCGTGCCACCACAAAACTCCACAGAGCAGTTATACCATTTTTTATTTTTTGGATCAGCTATTATTTCATCAACGGTAGCACCAATGCTAACGACGCGAACTGGGTCAGGATATCGTTCGCCGAATACCGCGCGAACTCCACAAATAGACTGCGCTAACTCCAAGGGAACTTCTTTGGTATCGACAACCTTCTTTTCTTTAATGGAAGTATTCACGAGATTCTCAATAGTGTGTAAATCATTATCTGAAATCGGGTTTGATTGAGAGAAGTCGAAACGAAGTTTCTGGTCATCAACCAGTGAACCGCGCTGGTGTACTTCATCTTTTAATACAGCTCGTAATGCATGGTTAAGCAAGTGAGTGCATGTATGGTTGGAGGCTATTGCGTGTCGACAATTTTCATCTACAGTTGCTGTAATTTTATCTCCAGTGTGTAAACAACCTTCATCAGTTCGACCAATATGCAGTACATACTTTCCATATCGGCGTGTTTCATTGACATGAAAAATTGGGTTTTTTTCATTTGATGTTTTATTTAGTATGATGTTTCCAGTATCACCAACTTGTCCGCCAGCCTCCGCATAAAAAGATGTACGATCAATAATGATGCCAAATGGCATAGACCCGTCGGCTTGATCGACAAGTTTTTTTCCATTCCAAATCGATTTGATGTGACCAATAGAACTTTTGCACCCATATTTATGTGAATCATCGGTAGGCGAGATGTGCAAAGTTTCTAACTTTCCAAGAGTTTCGGGGGGCAGTTGCATTTTTTGGTCAATTTCTGAAGTCGAACGAGAAGTTTCTCTTGCTTGTTCCATTAATTGTTCATACCCATCACGGTCAACAATTACACCGCGTTCTTCTGCCATCACTTCTGTGAGGTCAATGGGAAAACCAAATGTGTCATGCAGTTTGAAAGCACTCTTTGCATCGAGTTGCTTGCTGTCCCCTTTTTTAATCGATTTATTGAATAATTCAATGCCGCGATCGAGTGTTTTTAAAAAGCTTTCTTCCTCATCTTTAATAATGCGTTCAATTAGTTCTTGTTGGTTAGGAATTTCTGGAAACACTTCACCAAGTGTTTCAACAACTGAAGGAACAAGATTGCAAAGTAGGGGTCCTTCAACACCAAATGTTTGATGTGCATGCCGCACGCCTCTCCGTAATATTCGTCTTAATACATATTCTCTACCAGCGGCGCCCGGTCTTCCTCCATCTGCAATGGCCACGACTAGACATCGAATATGATCTGCCAAGACTCGATATGCGATATCGTTTTGGTTTTCAAGATCCCCAGCATATGGTTGAGCGTTCGTATGATTTTGAATGGAATCAAAGATGGGAGTCCATAAATCCGTATCATAGTTGCTCGTTTTCCCTTGTAGAACGCGTACAATTCGTTCAAGACCCATGCCTGTATCGACATGTTGGCTTGGAAGAGGGGAAAGTGAACCATCTTCGCCTCGGTTAAATTGAATAAATACAAGGTTCCAGAGTTCGATGACATTGGGATCATCAAGGTTTACCAGATGGCCTCCAGTTCCATCTGGGGTGCAGTCATAATGTATTTCGCTACAAGGACCGCAAGGGCCAGTCGCCCCCATTTCCCAAAAGTTGTCTTTTTTGTCCCAGCGCGTTATGTGATTAGGATCGATGTCAGTAAGTTTTTTCCAAAGTTCTTCTGATTCGACATCTGCCTCAAGCCCATCTTTTGTATCACCTGCAAACACGGTAACATAAAGCCTTGATTTATCGAGTCCCCAAACTTCTGTAAATAATTCCCACGCCCACTGAATTGCCTCCGCTTTGAAATAATCACCGAAAGACCAATTGCCAAGCATCTCAAAAAATGTATGGTGGTATGTGTCTCGACCAACGTCCTCTAGATCATTGTGTTTACCGCCGGCGCGTATGCATTTTTGTGTATCTGTTGCCCGTATGTACTCTCTTGTGCCTCTGCCAAGAAAGACATCTTTGAATTGATTCATCCCCGCATTTGTAAATAGAAGCGTTGGGTCATCGTGTGGGATAACGGCTGAAGATGGAACTTCGGTATGATCACACCGCTCTTTGAAGAATTCGATGAATTGTTTGCGTATTTCACTGGCACTTCGCGACATAAATAAATCCAAGAAAAAACTGTTTGCAAGACATGTTTAGAGGGCTATAAATGACGAATTGTACTCGTTTATAAAGACAAACCACGAGAAGATACATCATTTCTGGTATCCTTTCGCCCTCGCTTATGACGAATCGAAAGCTCATTATTGGTGGAAACTGGAAGATGAATACAGACACATCGTCTGCGATTTATCTTGCTGGTGGTCTCGTAGACGCAATTGGAACTATTTCTGGATGTGATATTGCGATTTACCCGCCATTTCCTTATCTAAAAGCAGTTGATTCTATTATTGATCAATCATCAATAAAACTTGGCGCTCAAAATTTGTGGCATCAAGACAATGGCGCATATACCGGGGAGATAAGCGCTGAAATGCTTTGTGATCTTGGAGTGACAACTGTTCTTATTGGGCATAGTGAGCGTCGCCATATTTTGATGGAGTCCGATTCATTAATTGCCCTAAAAGTAGCAAAGGCGCTTTCTAGCTCCTTGCAAGTAGTGCTTTGCGTGGGAGAAACGCTCAGTGAAAGGGAATCAGGTCAAACGCATTCGGTTGTGCTTTCTCAAGTGACAAATGGTCTGTCAACAGTGCCTGAAGATGAAATGCAACACATTGTGATTGCATACGAACCAGTGTGGGCAATTGGAACTGGAAAAACATCATCACCTGAGGATGCACAAAATGTGCATGCTGCTATTCGCTCTAGAGTTTCTGAACTTTATACTGATGCAGTTGCATCAAGAATCCGTATTCAATATGGCGGCTCAGTAAAACCTGAGAATGCTGCCGAATTATTCACCTGCAAAGATATAGATGGGGCACTTGTTGGTGGCGCCGCTCTCTCTGCAGATTCATTTGTCGCTATAGTGGAAGCCGCATGCGACGCCTAACACAGTCTGGAAAACAGCTATGAACAACACATTTCTTATTCTTACGATTGCACTTATTGTCGTTTCAGTTGCGATGATTTTAATTATTTTGGTTCAGCGACCGCAAGGTGGTGGCCTCGCTTCCGCATTTGGTGGTGCTGGCGGTGGGGGTACCGATACGGTATTCGGTGGTAGAGTTGGCGATGCGCTTACAGTTATGACTGTGGTTGCATTTATTTTATTCCTTGGTTTAGCGGTTGCGCTGAATTTAGTGGATAGTAAGAACGTTGTTCCAGAAAATACAGAAACACAATCTAATTTGATTTCAACAGACGCTCCTTTAGCAGAGACCACTACGAACGACCCAATAACAACGGATGGAACAAGCGAATAATGCTTCGTTCCATGACTGGCTTCGGCAGCGCATCAAGCCGAGAAAATGGCGTTTCATTTCTTATTGAGATTAGGACGGTCAACAATAAATTTTATAAGGCAAATGTTCGTTTGCCAGAACCACTGCAAAGTATGGAAACCGCAATCGACGTTGCTGTATCTAAGAGACTGTCTCGTGGAAGTGTTACTATTACGGTGAAGTTTTCGGATACTTCCGAAACAAGTATTGCACAAATAAACAAAGATATTCTTTCTAATTATATTGAGCAATTAAAAGCTGTTGATTCTACTTCATCGATAGACATGTCCCGTTTGGTATTTCTTCCAGGTGTACTAAGCAATAATGTTGAGGATACTGTTGTCGAACGCAATAAAAACGTTGTGCTTGCTTTAATAGAACGTGCTTGTGATGATGTTATTGAAATGCGAAATCGCGAGGGCCTAGCGCTTGAAGAAGATTTGCTTCAACATCTTTCAAGAATTCGGTCTCATTTGGACCACATAAAAACTCGAGCACCTCAAATTGTGAATGACTATCAAGGGCGACTTCGGCAGAGGATACAGAACTTGCTTAGTGAAATTGGAAAGACCATTTCTGAAGAAGATTTATTGCGAGAAGTTGCAATTTTTGCAGAAAAGACAGATATCGCAGAAGAGATTTCTCGTCTCTCAGGCCATATTGTTCAATGCACAGAGTTAATCGATTCTACAGATTCGGAGCCAATTGGTAGAACGCTTGATTTTTTAGCGCAAGAAATGTTGCGCGAAGCAAACACTATTGCAAGTAAATGCCTTGATGGCGATACTAGCAGGCGTATTGTTGAGATTAAAGGAGCAGTGGATAGAATTAAAGAGCAAGTTCAGAACGCCGAATAGGTGTACGCAACGGTAAAATAACACCGTGGAAAACGAATTCGATAATATTGACCGTACACCTCGGCTTGGGCCTCTAGTTGATGATTCCACAGTCGCAGAGCAAATTGAGGGGCAAGATTTAGCGATTGTTCTAAGTCGATTTGCTATTGGTTCAATCAAAAAAATTTCCGATTATCGCAAGGGGTCTCGAAGGGCTGCCAAGATGATCATTGTTACAGGTAAAGGTAAGTTTTTACTAAAGCGAAGAGCGCTTGGTCATGATGTTAAAAATCAGGTTGACTTTGCACATGAGGTGCAAAAAAAGCTTGGTGAACACCGATTCCCAGTCGCCGGATTGGTGGAAACTATCGATGGCTACACATATGTTGAGCACGAAAATCGAATTTACGAACTTTTCCGTTTTATAAGTGGAAAGCGATTTGATAAATCAAATCCTGCAGCTGCAGAGTCGGGGAGAATACTGGCGCACTTTCACGATATTTTGAGAGATTTTTCTTTTGACTCGCCAAAGAAAAATACTTGTTTTCATCAAGATATAAGTTTTTACAAAGTTATTAATGATACTTTTAAAGTTTTGCAAGCTCATGAGAAACTAGAACATTTAAGTGGATTACAAGACACAATTTCATATCTCGGTGAGCAATATCAAATTGCAAACTCGCAAGTCAATAAAATTGGCTTCTCTTCTTTACCAACGAATATTGTGCATGGCGATTGGCATCCTGGTAATACGCTGTATAAAGATGGTGAAATTATTGCGGTCATCGACTTCGACTCATTACGAATGAACCCTCGAATTACGGATATTGCTAATGGTGCGCTCCAATTTTCAATGCGAATGGGTGATGCTGAGCAAGTTGATGATTGGCCAGACACATTTCGAGGCCATACCATACAGTCAATGGTTCAAGCATATGACCAGTTTACTACACTGCCTATCACCTCTTCTGAACGGTTAGCCTTCCCTTCATTGATGGTTGAAGCGCTTATTGTTGAAGCTATTATTCCAATTCACAAGACAGGAAGTTTTGGCAGAGTTCGTGGCTCATCTTTTTTAAGAATGGTCGAGCGAAAATTGCAATGGCTTATTCCGAGAATGGAGCGAGTGATTGAGGTTATTCAGCCGCCAATTAGTGAGGGGGATAGTTTTGCATGACGAATGACCTCGTTACATTACTTTCACCTCGAACAGATTTCGAGGCCAATCTACTTGCAATTGTATTGCGAGATCATGGAATAGAAGCTTTTGTCTTTTCTAGTTCTGCGCTCGGGATAGGCGTTGGTTTTAGTGCAGGCAGTGTTGGCGTTCCACTTCAAGTACGACGTGAGGATGTAGATAAAGCAAGAGAAATTCTTCTTGCAAATAAGAGGCATTCAATTGACATCGATTGGCATGAGCTTGAGTCGGATGGCGAGGGCGATTCCTATGTTGCACGGCCAATGCCGCTTACAGCACGCATAGCTTTTTTCTGCGTTGTAATGTCATTGCTTGCAGGTGCTCTTGCGATACTACTTCAGTTTATGAACTGATCTAAAAAACTACTAAGTCCTTCAGCATCAGATGGTCCCATTGGACCAACAGGTGTCATGACTATCCAGTCAGTGATGTCATCTGCTGTTATTGTTTCTTCATATCCTTCATTCAGGGAAGTAACAAGAGCGGGTGTATGAGCCAGTTTGCCAACAACAGATTCTTCTGAAGATTCTATAATTCTAAACCACAAATATTCACGTGGCGCATCTTCATCTTCAGTATTTGCCCAAGCAACTTGAACGAGACACGCAGCATGTTCGCTTTCACCAATTTGCGTAGCTGCTTTAACAAGTAAATTCCAACTTACTCTTGCTAAATAGGATTGGCGATTTGTACTGCGAGTAGTTTTCATCACTGTGGTCTTTTGATGTTTTAATGTATGAAGCGCACCCTTTGGGTAAATAAATCCACCATCGTGTGAAACAACCGCCACAGAAGGTGTTGCGTGACTTTCCTTTCCAGGCATACCATCTTGTAATTGGGGGATAATTTTTGAGGACTCCATCAGTGACACAAGAAGGTCTGACCCTATAGATATGGGTTGACCAGCGTGTGGTAGGGGATTCTCAAGTGTCAGTGCGGCAAGCCCATCGATTAGATCTACTGATTCAGTTACTAGATCCCCAGGGACACCAAATATCTCCAATTCGACTCGCCCACAACGAGTTAATCCATGCGTGGAAATCCATGCAACCCGATCTTCTGGTTCTCCATCTTCTGGTGCCTCAATAAGACGTGCAATCCACATGATTTCTTCTGCTGGCTCCACATCATTATTTACAAATACTGATTCAACGATATTTTTAGGGAACCATCTGCCAGTTGGGAGGTCACAAATGCTATGTACATTAAGTTTTGCCCCGCCAAGGAGACGCATTAAGTTCGAAAAATGAGTAATTGGATCGCCTGGGTGGAGCAATGTGTGTAGAGCAAGAATCCAACCAGAGTCTATTCCAGAATCTTTACGAGTTTCAGCATTGAGGGGTTCAACCCAAAGCACAAAATCTGTAGGCAGTTCGTCAATGCGCATTCGACTTGCCCATGCTATTGCGCTATCTTCTGGCTCTATTGGTTCAGCTTCAATATTTGCCCCGATGAAAGTGGCAATTGCTTTGCAAGTCGCCTCAAAATTAGGTTGACCACCCTCAATCACTGCTCGAAGATCAGTTGGCGTGGGGGTTTTTAGTTCCCATGGTTTTTCTTGAGAGAGCCCAGCAAAATCTAAAATATTAAAATTATTCATATGATTAATTTGCGACAATGTTAATAATTTTCTTAGGGACGACGATAACTTTTTGGACAGTCATACCTTTGAGTAATTCTGCAAT
>CAJWSE010000030.1 GCA_913046275.1 uncultured Phycisphaerae bacterium
TCAGTTATGAAAAATTCAAATTCCTCTTCATTTCCTTTGATTTTTAAATCAACTTCTACGTCTGTGGAAAAAAGAATTTTTATTACGGTGATTTGATTTTCACCACTTTCAAAATACTGATTGCCAGAAAAATCTCCAAAATTCACATTCCGAGGATCACCAAGGCTAGGCGAACCAGATAATCCACCAAGAACTTGGTTTGACATGTAATCGTGCCCACCATTATTAATGAATGCGCACACCTTGGCTGAATCGATAGAACCTGCTGAACCATCCCAATCAAAAAGATACACAGGGATAGCTATTTCTATTCCAGTCGTAACACCTTCACCACAACCCAGACCTTCACCAAATCCAACCCCACCAGTATTTGAATTGTCAATCGCAACTTCAATGCCAGTAACACCAACAATAACACCCTTAGCGCCAGAGGCACCCTGCCCAATAAATTCTCCAAAGCCAGCGCCTTCTGTGCGCAACTCAGCATAACTTGCATATGTTGTAAAGACATCGCCACCACAAGTCATGTTGAGATACATGTCTGGCGCAAAATCTTCATCAAAAGTCAAACCATTGCCGCTGCCATCATCGCCCATTCTATTCAGACCATCAAAGTCGATATCCGCGTTATCACTCCGCAGTCTATTTTGGCCCCCATCGCGAGCGTCAATGAAAATCTCTACTTTGTTAAAAACACTTTCCAAGTTACCGGCAAGGAAAATTCGAAGATAACCACCATCAACATAAACATATCCTGCATCAAGCTCTGAACCATTTGCAAAATCTGGTAATCCAATATCAGAATCTCCAAAACTTGATTGAGTATTCTGCACTGCATTTGGTTTGCCATAGGATGCATCGAGCATCCCATCTGTTTGTGAATAAGCAATGGATGCGCACATTAGTGTGCAAGTTGTAGTAATTAATGTCTTCATAACGTTTCTTTCTTCTTGAAAAAACAACCACTCACCTTGAGTGGTTGTTGGGAAATGTAATTTTGTGCCAAGCCACTTTAAAATTTATTGTCGTCGGCGACGTATAAGGCCTTCTATTCCAAGCAATGCGAGTGCTCCAGGGCTAGGGACATATGCAAATTCATAGTATGTCCAATCTGTTGATGCTGAGCCACCGCCCCAACCAGGCTGCACTCCTTCACCACCAAACAGGTCAATAGCTGGATCGCCCCAGTTTCCACCAGTTGTTCCTACCTCAAAGTTTAAACCTTCAAAACCGAAAGCCTCACTTTCAATAGCCATGTTACTCAGAGTCCAAGTCATAGAGTTTGCCTCGGAATCCCAGTCAGATAAATAGTAGCCGCCACCACCGAGATTTTGCCAGTTGCCTTGAAAAGCGTGATAAAACTCGCTGCCCCAACTGCCACTACCAACGAAAAAATCCGTTCCCGCTAAGCCGCTAACATCTCTTCCCCATGGGTTATCGTTATCGCCAGAGCCGTAACCAAAATTTTCTAAACCAGGAAGATCGATAAAAAGCATATAGCTTCCCCAGTCTTCTGATAGGTCTGCAACCGTTAAAGTCACATAGACATTGATTCCATCATCCGTTACTTCGAGTGATGTCATATCTAAATTAGGGTTGCCAGTTGCAATATCGCCTTCTGGGTCATACCAAATATCAGCCACTGCAAAGCTTCCCATGAGGGATGCGGCTACCACTGCACCAAGATAATTTTTCATACTTCTCATCTCCTAATTACGACCTCTCTAAAGCCGTATAGGTACGATAAAGGAACCATTGCTGATTTACAAAATAAAAATATTGTTTTTAGCGCTAAATAATCATTTTTTGTAAAAAGTGACCTAGGATGCTTCAATAATGGATTATTTAAGTCTAATTCTGGGCCTTGGCATAGGTTGCGCTCTCGGTGGCCTAATCGTTTTTGTGATTTTTGGGAGAAAATCAACTGTGAACGAGTCAAATGATGAGCTCATTCGCCTGCAAACCAGGCTTGAAGAGCAACAAAAACATGCGAATGAATTGCAAGAGCGAATGAATGAAACATTTGCCAAAATTAGCCAAGACGCAATTGATCAAAATACGAAAAACTTTTTTCAAATAGCGATGGAGAAATTTGCGCCAATTAAAGAAAATTTAGACAAGACACAACTGTTTGTTAAAGAACTAGAAACAAAAAGAACTCACGCGTATGCAGAGCTACAAACTGCAGCCAAGCAAATCATTGATGTTAATCGTGAATTACAAAGTGAAACAAAAAACTTAGAAACTGCACTTCGTCGACCAGACCACAGAGGAAAATGGGGAGAAGTTGGTTTACGGAATGTTGTGGAATTTTCTGGTATGACTGAGCATTGTGATTTTACTGAGCAAACCACTACTGAAGGCGAAAACTCGCTTCGACCAGACATGATTGTCAAACTTCCAGGAGGCGGACAAATAGTAGTTGACTCAAAGTTACCGCTTGAACATTACCTTAATGCGATGGATGATCCAGAAAATGCCAGCTCTCATCTAGAGAAGCATTTAAAAATGGTTGGTTCACATGTACGAGCGCTGACAAAAAAAGAATATTGGAATCAATTTGAGCACACGCCAAACTTTGTTGTAATGTTTGTTAATGTTGAATCGGCATTAGTCGCGGCCTTAGAACGAGACCCAGAACTCCATGAACGTGCCATGCGAAATAATGTTTTGCTCACATCCCCCGCAACGCTTGTTGCTCTATTACAGGCAACGGCATATGGCTGGAGACAAGAATCGATTGCCAAAAATGCTGAAGAAATTGCGAAGGCTGGGAAAGACTTATTTGAACGGCTTGATGTTTTTAGATCTCATCTTGAAAGTGTTGGGAAAAAAATCCAGCAAGCTGCGGGTGCATTTAATAAGGCGCAAGGCTCATTCAATTCACGACTTTCCCCATCAGCTAGACGCTTAAGTGAGCTGCACGCCTCGGATGGAAAAGAAATGAAGGGACTTGAATCAATTGATCACGTTCCAGATGATGATTCTGCGTAGTCTTCACGGGCATTCTGAGCCGCTTTCTGCATAATCAACTTTGGGTCTCGCTTAAAACACTCAACATCTATAGCATCTATCACTAATAAAGCTGCTGCTGTCGTGCCCTCAAGGGTCGTGTGAAGTAAATCTCCTTGCATAAGCCTCGCCCTGCTTCCAGCAGGCCAGGTGTGCTCAAGAATCGTAAACTCCTCATTACCGAGAATATGCTTTCCAAGCTCATACACTGGAATGACTTGAACATTCTTATGCTCCTCCGCCCATTTATGAATTCTCTCATTTAACTTTGAAATCGTTGGAACAGATGGCACTTGACCATCGCGCAGCATATAACCAATTGCTGCATGCATATCGGGTAAATCACCAACAATTATTGGTGCGTCTATTAGCTCTAACAAGTCTAAGCCAAAATTTAACTTTTCCATTCTGTATTCATCTTCATCTACGTCATCAGGCGCCATTCCATAGCCAAACCAAAAAAGAAAATCAATACCGAATACGATTGTTGGTTTAAACTCAACAATTTTTTGCACATATTCTGTTGCGTTTTTACGGCTGCTTCGAAAAAACATCACGTCTGCAAAAAAACCAATCGCCTCTGGCTCTATCTCCAACATACCTTCAACAACATGTTGAAAGTTCATTGGATAACCTCCTAAATCAGAAGAGATAGGCGGTGTCTTTAAACCCATCCCAGCTGTAACGCTTGCACCTGTGATTGCTATGCGATCCAATACATTGCAGTCATCTGCTGAAATATTTTGAACAGGCAGGAGAAAAATGCTCACCGATATAAGAAATCGTAACTTCATGAACAAAATCATACAAAAAAACCTGAATACTGTTGCATCAAATAGTGATAGTGCAATAATAGTTACATCCAAAGGAGAGAATAATGAAAATAGCATCACTCTTAACACTAGTAACCAGCACTGCGGCATTTGCAGGAGACACCGTTCAGTGGAACTTCAGTGAAGACACTGGTGGCGAAGATATTCAGTGGATAAGCCCGACATCTATAGATCCCAATGCGAATCAATATGAATACAACTGGGAAATTACCTACATTGGCGTTGATGTTGTCTTTTTAGGAATTGTGATTGGTCCAGAAAATGTAACTGATCAGATTGACGCTGAATTTCGAATGGGTTCAGGTGTACTTGACGGACCAGCGCCAATTGTCCTAATGAATGAAACGCTTGACTATGATGTTGAGGAAGATGGAGACATTGATATTGCGGCTGACTTTTTTATGCAAGTCAATGGCAAAGGATATGGCCAGTTCAGCGCAACCAACCTTTTCTTTGGTGATATTTATGTTGATACTGGATTTCCATTTGGCTGGCAAACAGTTGACATCGATCGAATTTATATGAATGGCGAAATGACCATTACTCCAATTATTATTGATTGTCCTGAAGATACAAACAATGACGACTTCGTCAATGTGACAGATTTGTTAAATGCTGTCGGGAATTGGGGCTCGAGCGGTCTAGGCGATGTAGATAACAGCGGCACTGTTGATGTTTCTGACATATTGGCAATTGTCAATGCCTGGGGCTCTTGCTCCTAATAGTACTATTCCGAATTGACTCCAGTCGTAAACGTCAAAGAGTAGAAAATTCTCGAACTCTTGGTGTCGCTATGACTGTATCACCTAATGTACACTGCCAAGATGCTTAAAATTATTCTCGCACTGTTCATGACTTTTCCATTTACAAACCAACCAATTCAAAACAATTCTTTCCAAGAAAAATTTGCGGTAAATATAGAGATGTGGTGGTGGAAAAAACCATTTGTAGAACGAATTCATGCGGCGGCTGATGCAGGATTTGAATATATCGAATTTTGGCCATATGAAAATAAAGATATTGATGCAATTGCTTCAGCATGCAAAGAGCGAAATATTCAAGTGGTTCAATTTACAGCGTGGGGTTTTGTGCCCGGTTTGAATAATCCAAAAAATCATCAGGCTTTTATCGAAAAAATAAAAGAAAGCTGTGAAATTGCGAAAAAGCTTAATTGCAAAATGATGACCGTTGTTGGTGGTAATGATCAAGCTGGCATGACAAAAAACGAAATGCATCAGCATATTATCGATGGGTTAAAACTTGCTAAGCCGATTGTGGAAGAAGCTGGCATTATGCTTATTCTTGAGCCTATGAATATCCGAGTTGATCATAAAGGGCACTGCCTCTACGGCAGTGAAGACGCCGTACGCATTTGCCGTGAAGTCGACTCTCCGATGATTAAAATTAATTGGGATTTGTATCACATGCAAATCAGTGAAGGTGATTTATGCGGTCGACTGCGAGATGGCATCGATCAGGTTGGATACATTCAAGTTGCCGATCACCCGGGAAGACATGAACCGGGGACTGGCGAAATTTACTATCCTCGGGTCTACGAAGAACTGCACGCACTTGGCTATAGTGGTCCAATCGGGCTCGAGTGTTCACCGGCTACCGATGAACAAGACGCTATTAAACGTTTAAAAAATATACACTAGATTTCACCTATATAAAAACAGGGCTGGCATATGCCAGCCCTGAAGAAACCCCAAAACCCTGCCAAGGATTTTTATCGACGTCGAGAGCCCTTCTTCTTCTTTGATTTTGATTTTGATTTCTTTTTCGATTTTGATTTTCGTTTTGATTTCTTTTTCGATTTGAACTTTGTTTTAGCCTTATTCATTTTTGCTCGAGCGCTTTTGGTACTCTTTTTTGAGCTTTGATACAGTTTTGATGCTGATTTAAAGTTTGCTTTTGCATTCTTATATGTTGCTAATGCCGCCTTGTACCCTTCTGTGCCACGCTTGTTTTTACGTTTTGCTTTTGCAAAGGTACGCTTAGCATCCTTCCAAGATTTTTGAGCTGATCGATATGCAGTTTTTGAATCTACGAAACTAGGTTCTGGCGTTATCAAAGGGACTGTTTCAACAATTTTTTCAACTATTCCTAAGAGCGGAGCGGCATCTTGTACTGAAGCAGGTTCTAAAGTAGCAACCTGGACGTCTTCTGTTATGGGCGCTGGTGGTACGAATTGTGCTGCTGCAACTGCAACAGCCGCTTTCATATCTTTCAAGTAATCGATATGCGCATAGTCAAGTTCATCCCATGCTGCTTTTCTTTCACTCATTGACATTTCTGACCAGTTATCTGTGTACATTGAGATGTATACGTACGCTTCCCAAAATGATACGCTGGACACGCGGTGAACCTGGCCATTTGCATCAGTCCATGACGCTGCAAGGGATGGTTCTACTTGATCACGCAAGAATTCTTCTTGTGTGTGAAAGTAGCGGTAACCAGAAGAATCTTTTTTGTATCGTGGAGAAACTTGAGCGTAAACTGGAATTTCGCCATTAACCATCTCGATGCATCTCTCAAGGTGCAGTTGAAGACGTGCAGCGTCATTGCCATTTGGATTATTTTCATAGACATCTGGAAAAATTGCTGTGCAAGCGTTTAAAAGTCGCTGAACACTTGCTGTATTGATATCTGGATTTGAATGTGTTTTCTTTGGAAAACCCCAAAAACCAATTTTTGCATTTGGTCGAAGTTCTTTTGCATATTCAATATTTTCAAGATAAAAATTGATTGCAATATCCATCACTGTTTGGCTTTGCGTATCAAGCATGGACCACCATTGGCCTTCAAGATCGAGGCAAAGAGGTCCGTCATAATCCGCAGGAATGGTTGCGTCTAACCATACTTTAAAGCTCTCTTTATCATCTGCAGTCAAAAAGTTATCGTGATTCCAGTCAACTCCACCGTACACCATTGGTTGCATAGCGACATTGTTCGATGATAACCAAGACATGGTGTGCTCACCTTGGTTGAATGCCTGGGCATTGTGCCATCGGTCATATCCGCCATGATGGAAAAGTTCCGTGTACTGATCAAAGTAAATTGCATCTAAAAGAACTGGTGCTTCATTTTGCCAGCTCATGTCACGGTTTGGGTCACGTTGAAATGGCGTTCCTTCAGTTTCCGGTGTATCGCTAGTTGTTTCTTCTGATGGTACCCATCCTGGCACTGGTCCCCATAATCCCATAAGCAAGTTGAGATCCATAGTGTCAGTGACGCCATCTTGATTAATATCTGTAGGACATGAATTATCGCAGGCTAAATTCAGAGCGCTCGTAAGCGTAATAAGGTCCATCGCGTCGATGTTGCCATCATTGTTAAAGTCAGCTGTTTGATTTGCTACAGCAGTTGTAGCGAAGATTGATGCGGCGGTCGTGGCCATCATCGTAGGCAGGGTTGTCATAACGAGCTCCAAGATTAGAGTGAATTTCATGGTCGAGAACGCCTCGACAGGTGCACCTCATAAGCAACTCGTTGCTTCTTGTGAACCAAAAACCAAGAAAAAAACAAAAAGCGGCTTTTTGAGCTTCAAAACCGCTTTTTTTGTACTTTTAAATTATATTTTTTAAATAGCAGCCATTGCTATTAAGGCAAAATCCACGGGCTTGATCTTGTCTTCGGTTGGCTGGGCATTTTGAAAATGCCGCCAATATACTTCGGATGCATAGCCCATAGTCTTCATACTCACCCGACTAAAAAGCCTCAAAATTCACTTTGTATGGTTTAGTCCAAAGATTAACTTCATGCTGATTAGTGCAATATTGATATCATTCACATTGCAGGAGAACACTATATGCCACTTTTTCGCTTATCACTACTTGCCACAGCAATTTTAATTACCGGATGCAGCAGCACAGGTAGTACATCTCAAAACAAAACAGCTACTAAAATTGTTGCTCAAGTTAATCATTCTAAAGTCAAGAAGCTTAAAGTTAGCGAACTCTGCCAATCCTTTGAAGAAGATAACCAAAACTCACCATACTCAGGGAGTGTAGTTGCGGTATCTGGCACTGTTGTTGCTTTTGCCTTAAACGATGACCATCTCTATACCGTCACGTTGCAAGATGAAGACAACGAAGTAATTTGTGTTTTTGATCGTTCGCTCGGTTCCGAAATTGGGGATGGCAGAACAGTACATGATGGTGCGGTGATTACTGTCAGGGGGCAATGCTTTGCTTCTGGCCTATTTGCATCGACAGCATTCTCGCTCGATGGTTGCCAAATTGTCTCTAAATAATTTAACTCCGCTTGTTCATTTGGAGGAAAAGTGAACAAAACAAGTTCATCATTTTCAGTACAGTGGAATCACCGTATTTTTTTTACAAGCGACGCGTTTGATAAATCGAGCCCTCTCAATGCCGCCATTGAAGAGTTGAGTCCATTAAAAATTCTTGCTGTAATTGACAAAGGAATCGCTGAAGCCAATTCAGAATACATTGATAAATTTTTAAATTGGTGTAATTCAAACGAACTAGTGGTGCCGAAACCCCTCCTTGTTCGAGGTGGCGAAGAAACAAAAAATGACCTCAAAAGCGTTGAAGAAGTTATTGAGCGAGTACAAACCGATCGCATCTGCAGAAAATCATGCATTCTCGTTTTAGGTGGAGGAGCAGTACTTGACGCCGTTGGTTTTGCTGCTTCAATTGCGCACCGCGGAATTCCTCTTATACGCATGCCGTCGACCACTCTTTCACAAGGCGACTCGGGCGTGGGTGTTAAAAATGGTGTGAATTATTTCGGAAAGAAAAATTTCATCGGCGTATTTGATCCACCATTTGCCGTAATCAATGATGTGACTCTTTTATCCTCTTTAGAAAATATTCACTGGCGCTCTGGATTAAGCGAAGCAATTAAAGTTGCGCTAGTTAAAGACCGTAAACTTTTTGATTTTATTGAAGAACATGCAGGCGCATTAAATGAGCGTTCAATCAAAGAAATGCAATACGCTCTCGAACAATCTGCACTACTTCATCTCAACCACATAACGCAGGGTGGTGATCCATTCGAAAAGAAACTCGCAAGACCTCTTGACTTCGGTCACTGGGCAGCACACAAACTTGAACAACTTTCGAATTACCAACTCTCTCATGGCGATGCTGTTGCAATAGGACTTTGCATCGATGTGCAATGCAGCGTAGTCTTGGGACACCTAGATCAATCTGTCGCCAAACGCATCATCACTCTATTGAAGAAGTTAGGCTTCCCAATCTACCATCAACTTTGCGAACAGCCAGAACTCATCGAAGGCATTCAAGAGTTTAGAGAACACCTTGGTGGCAAACTAACTCTTTTAATGCTCAAAGGTATTGAATCAACATTCGATATTCACGTACTTGAACCTGCTGTAGTCCGACAAGCAATTGCCAATCTCAGGTAGAATCATTTCTGCCATGAACCAACAAGAGATCATTGACAAATACTTTCAAGAACATCGAGCTAAACTTATTGACATTGCCTCCTTTCTCGACCGCGTTGATCGATGTGCAGAAAATGAAGAGGACTTCAGGGTGCACGCTATGAAGAAATGCATACAAGAGTTACTTGTGGAGCAATCAAATCGAGCAGAACGTATCTTGTTATTGCTTAGTGACAAAAGTAGTACACCGATTGATCAAGCAAGTACGAAAGGGGCCAGTGGCGCTGTTCCACTTAACTAATGCCTTATATTGATCCACACATCCATATGGTTTCCAGAACCACCGATGATTACGAGCGGATGGCACAAGCCGGGTGCATCGCGATTACAGAGCCCGCCTTTTGGGCGGGCTATGATCGCTCAAGTGCACAAGGTTTTTATGATTATTTCAGGCAACTCACGGAATATGAACCAAAGCGCGCAGCGCAATATGGCATAAAGCACCATTGCTGGCTCTGCATCAATCCAAAAGAAGCAGAAGACCCTGGCTTTGCTCGAGAAGTGATTAGTATCATTCCAGAATTTATTGAATGCGACACAGTGCTTGGTATTGGTGAAATTGGATTAAACAAAAATAGCAAAAATGAACTTGTTATTCTCGAAGAACAGCTCGCACTTGCTGAAACGCTCGGGCAACTTGTACTAGTTCACACACCACACCTTGAAGATAAACTCAAAGGTACACGGCTTATTCTCGAAGCTATAGCAAATACATCCATACAACCTGAACGTGTTCTGATCGATCATGTTGAAGAACACACCGTCAGAGAAGTTCTTGACAAAGGATACTGGGCAGGCATGACGCTTTACCCAGATAGCAAATGTACCCCACAGAGAGCGGCTGACATCATAGAACTGTATGGAACAGAGCGTCTTTGGATTAATTCTGCCGGCGACTGGGGGCCAAGCGACCCACTTTCAGTTCCCAAATGCCGTTTGGAACTTGCCGCACGTGGGCATTCTGCTGAGTTAATTGACACAATTTCACTTCATAACCCAAAGACGTTCTTATCGCAAAGCGGTAAGTTCTGCACAGAGTAAACATGCTTGGTTACTGTACGAATGTGCACAGTGGTCATACCTTCCATGATATTTTGCATAACATTAAAACATTCTGCAAACCTATTTGTGCCGCTGCAGCTAAACCTTCAGGAATTGGACTTTGGCTATCAGCCCAAGCGCTTCAAGAAATGGAAGTCAGGGAACTAAAAGATACACTTGAAGAATCCTCTGTGGAGGTATTCACAATGAATGCATTCCCATATTCAAATTTTCATGCAAGTATTGTAAAGCAAGATGTCTATCGGCCAACGTGGTGTATGGAAGAACGTCTAGACTATACGATTGCTTCTGCACGTTTGCTTGCAAGTATTACAAATGAAACTGAGGCGGGGATTTCCACCCTGCCGCTTGGTTGGGACCAAGATTCTTTTTCGAATTCTGATGCCGCTTCGATGCTTCGACGTTGTGTTATACAACTTGAAGAGATAGAACAAGACACTGGTATTTGCATTCATATTGATATTGAAACTGAGCCTGGATGCCGATTACAACGAGCATCTGAACTCTCTTCATTTATACACGATTTTTTCCCGGATGATGAAAAAATTCGTAAATACATACGGGTTTGCCACGACACCTGCCACTCTGCAGTCATGCAAGAGGATATCTCGGAATGCATAGATTATTATGAAAAAGCTGGCCTAAGTATTGGAAAAGTACAGCTTTCATCTGCCATTGAATTACACATAGATGAACATTCGACTAAGCAAGAGTATGATTCACTTTTTGCAATTCACGAACAGCGATACCTCCACCAAACTTCCGTACTAAATCGTGGCAAATATGTTCTTTACGAAGATATCCCATTTATCCCAAATGTAATGTCTGAGGGCTTGTGGCGCATGCATTATCACGTTCCTATACATCTAAAAAAATTTGGCGCCTTTGGAACTACA
>CAJWSE010000031.1 GCA_913046275.1 uncultured Phycisphaerae bacterium
GGCGACTTTTGTAATCTGTTTTCTTGCAAGACGTTTTTCGATTTCTTCTACCGCTAATTCACGTGGGCTAAATGTACTTGTTAACCCCATAGCTTTAATGAATGGGGCATAATCCTTTCGTGAGACTACAGGGTATGTCTCTTCAACTCCAAGACCAGCAGCCCAAGCGCAACTTAGGATGTTATGCTCATCGTTCGTTAGAGCCACAAAAGCATCTGCATTTTCAATGTGCTCATCAGTGAACACAGTTGGATCTGTCGGATCTGCTTGGATCACGGTTACCCAAGGAAGTTTTTCTGCCAATTCGTTTGCGCGGTCAACATCGGTTTCGAATAAACGGATTGAGAAACCTCTATTTTCTAATGTCCTGCAGAGCCAGACTGCGACTGGCGAACCACCCATAATAACAACGCTTCTACGACCAGCATCTTTTGATCGAAATACTCTTCGGGCATCATGGAAGACATCCGCATTGGCAACGAGTAATACTTCATCGCCTTCGTCAACAGTACTTATACCACTAGGAAGATAGGTATCGCCATTTCGAGAAATTGCTGCAAGTCTTGCTCCACCTGGCAGGCGCACATCTGATAATCGGCGACCGATTCCAGAAGCACCTTTACTGACTTTGAATTGTTGAACTTCAATCGTATGACTGACTAGCCGCTCTACTTTCATGGCCGCTGGATTGCGAAGGTGTGAAGCAATTGCGCGTGCTGTTGAAAAGGCAGGGCAGATTAGACTATCAATAGAAAATATTTTGGAATAGTCGAGTGGGTCTCGATTTAAATACATACTGTGCGTAATCATTGAGAACGTTCGGTCAGCACCCATATATGATGCAGTCGAAGCGCAAAGAAGATTAACTTCGTCATCATTAGTGGCAGCGATGACGACGTCAGCATCACCGGCATTTACTTTTTCTAAATCTCTTGCGGAAGAAGGAAAGCCAACAAGAGTCGCAACATCTAGCGACTCAGCTAGTGCATCGAGCCGATTTTGACTCTCATCAATCACGGTAACGTTCGCGCCTGAGAGAGATAGTTTTTCTGCTGCATGGGCGCCAGTTTTTCCAGCGCCACAAATAATAATATTCATGATGGTATTCCAATCATCGACAATATGGTCGGGCGAGAATGATACCTCTCATTGAAGAAAAAACCAAACAAATCAACTCGTAAATCTTTTTTACATGCGTTTTTGCCCCTTAAAAAGGGTCTTTTTGTAGTTTTTTATCTAATCAAATTGCAAGCAGGGCGAAAATCAAATTTTATACTTTTAAATGTGATTTAGTCTATTTAACAAAAAATTCACTCTACCTCCCAAGAGTTTTAAAAAGGTTCTTGACGATTTCCTCCTAAAACGCCATACTGAGGTGAGCGCCCATGTAGAGGTGCTTCGAGAGAAGAAGAAACGAGAGGTCTGCTTGAATACAAAAGAGATGAAACACTTTGCGTCGAAGCCAAATTGCTTAACCAGTAGCAATGGAAGATCCGCATTATGTTTTTCTCTTTTTATAAGGACCAACAATAAGAAGAGTTGAGAGTGACACCGCCCTGGAGGGAGAACCCAGTAAGCAAAGTCAATCTCCTAGACAAGTTCTCCGGAACAGAAAGTTTGGAAGATGCCAACGACAACAAAAAAAGATTTGATTGATCGGATTGCAGATGAGACAAAATACAAGCGCAATGATGTGCGTGCCATTGTTCAAGCATTTTTAGATGGTGTAGTAACTGAATTGGGTAATGGCAACCGCCTCGAATTCCGGGACTTTGGTGTTTTTGAATTACGCGAAAGAGCACCACGCATGGCTCAAAACCCTCGAACACTCGAGCGAGTTCCCGTGCCAGCACGCCGAACTGTGAAATTTAAAGTTGGCCGCTTAATGAAACTTGCAGTGGATAATAGCGTTAAGACCGAAATGCCCGTTGTTGAAACCGCAGCACCTGAACTAGCTCAAGTGTAGCCTCAATTTGCACACCCCCGTAAGCTTGGGGGTGATATAAAGGGGACACGCGGTGGATGACCTGTCGTTTCTCTTTTTTCTCTAAAATTCAATGTAAGGTAGCCCTCAAGGATGAGCTACGAGCAAGCAAAACAAAAAACTAATACGTCTCCCAAGAGCGCGGCAATTAATCGATTAATGGAATCTCTGCCGCCGCACGCCGTAGATGCAGAAGAGAGTTTGCTGGGCTCAATAATTATAGATGCAACAGTTTTGAATGATGTGCAACTCATCGTTCGAAACGGCGACGATTTTTTTAAGAAGACAAACGGAGCTATTTACGATGCAATGGCAGAATTGCACAATGGCTCAATGAAAACCGTCGATTATGTTCAGTTGAAGCAAATTTTGGATGATAGAAATATTCTCGACTCTGTTGGGGGTGAAGAGTACTTAGTTAAAATCGCAAATGCAGTGCCCAGTGCTGCAAGTGCGTCCCATTATGCACGACTTGTTAAAGAAAAATCAGTCGTACGTCAACTTATTGCCGCTGCAGGCGAAATTTTACAAGATGCATATACCAATCCAGAAGATCCGGCTGAAATTTTGAGTGAAGCAGAGCGGCGCATTTTTAGTATTGCTCAACAATCTGAGCAACGCCATGCTGAAAAACTCGATGAATTATTGAATCTTGCAATTGAACAACTCGAAGCAAATGAGGGGCGAATTATCACTGGAGTAGGTACTGGATATCTACGTCTTGATGAAATGACAAGTGGTTTACAAAATGGTGAAATGGTTATTGTGGCGGCTAGACCATCAATGGGTAAAACTGCACTCGCTTTAAACATAGCTGAAAACATAGTGATGAATGGCACTGGTGTAGCACTATTTAGCCTTGAGATGAGTAGGCAGCAACTGGTGCAACGTTTGCTTAGCTCACGCGCTTCAGTTTCAGGTCATAATATTCGTAGGAATATGTTGAGCGATCAAGATATGGCGGCCATTATCCAGGCAACAGATGACTTGATGGGAAAGCCACTGTTTATTGATGATACACCAGGGCTGACAATTACTCAGCTTCGCGCTAAAGCGCGTCGCTTAAAACAAACTGAGAATATTGGAGTCATTTTGATTGATTACTTGCAACTTATGACAAGCGGGAAGCGCACTGAGTCAAGGCAGCAAGAAGTGAGTGATATTAGTCGTGGCGTCAAGGCGCTAGCTCGTGAATTAGAAGTGCCAGTGATTTGTTTAAGTCAGTTGAACCGTGCCGCTGAACAACGTGAAGGACATCGCCCTAGAATGAGCGATCTTCGAGAGTCTGGCTCTATTGAACAGGACGCGGATGTGGTTGCCATGTTACACCGTGAGTCCTATTACCACCAAAATGACCCCATGTGGATTGAAGAAAACGAAGATAAGCTTTCTCTTGCTGAACTAATTATTGCAAAACAGCGAAATGGTCCAACTGGTGCAGTTCAATTGCATTGGGACAATAATTGTACGAGGTTCTCTGATTGGTCGGATATGGCGGCACCTGGGGGGTCAGGATATGCAACCGTCCCTTCGCAACTAGCTCAAGATGACCCTTTTACTAATGATGACTTCAGCGATTTGGCAATCTGATATTTATTAGATAAAAGCGGAGCCAATTAAAAATGCAATATACAGTGCGATAAGAATACCGCCTTCTTTTCGCTTTAGTCGATAGTCAAGTGTAAGGAAATACGCAAGCACGGTCATGCCAATCATTGTTAGTGCGTAGAACAAAACGTTTTCTGGAGCCTGGATGGGATTGACGAAAATTGTTATTGGTAGAACAAGCAAAATATTAAAAATGTTTGAGCCAACAACATTTCCAACGGCTAAGTCTGGGTGTTTTTTCTTTGCTGCAATGATTGTTGTAACCACCTCAGGCAAACTTGTTGCAATAGCAACGATTGTGCTTCCAACAAGTATTTCACTCATTCCAAAATGGATTGCGCTAGTCACCGCTCCGATTTCAGTAGCCTTACCGCCTAAAGTTAAGAGCACTAATCCAAAGATTAGCATGGCAATAGCAGTTGTTGCTGAACATGCAACATCTGGGACTACATCGTCGCTTTGTTCACCCACTTTAGAATTTTTATCTTTTCCAAGCGCAAACCAATGCCGCATCAGAAAAGCGAATAAAATAAGGAGGCAGATACCTAATGCCAAGTTTAATGTGGGCAAAAGTGCCGCCGCGAAGCCGACCAGGCATGTGGCAAATATCAGCCAAGGGAACTCTTTTTTGACCACTTGACCAGTCACTGGTAGTTTGCAAATGAGTGCGCCTATCCCAAGCACAAGGCCGATGTTTGCAATATTGGATCCAAATATGTTGCCAAGGCATAAACTGCCGTGGTTATTCATCGAGGCAATAATATTGAGTGCAAGCTCCGGAGAGCTTGTACTAAAGGCAACAATAGTGAGTCCAATGACAAGTGTGCTAACGCCAAGCTTCTTTGCAATTACTACGCTGCCTTCAACAAGAAGATGTCCACCTAATATGAGCATTGCGACACCAATAACAAAGGTGATATAAAAATGATTTTGCAGAAATTCGAAAATATTTGTCATTAGTTGCATGAGTAGGCGTAGATTGTACGGATGTTCCGATGAAAGTTAGGTCTTTATGTTGCAATCTGGGCTGAAATCACTCGTTACTCTACATATGTGGGGGGGTAAATATTCTAGAAATGTCTGAAAACCATAAAAAACATGAACTTCACCGAACGATTCTCGCAGCTGCAAATGGTGACGAAATCGCATGGCGCTCAATTGTTGATGCCTACGCTGGACGTGTTTTTGCATTAATACGCTCAAAATGTGCAAATGAAGAGCTTGCAGAAGAAATAACCCAATCAGCATTTTGTACCATTGCGCAAAAGCTCTCTACTTATACAGAAACCGGTAAGTTTGAGGCTTGGCTTTTTCGGATTGCAATGAATCGACTTAGGGATGAAATGCGTCGGAGAAAGCGCCATGCTGTTCCGATGGAAAATGAGATGATTGGGGCTTTTTCAAAAGGGATATCGGACGTACAAAATGATGAAGAAACCACTGCTGAGATAGCACTCCTGCGATCCGCTGTAAGGCAACTTTCGAGTTCCGACCAGGACCTCATTTATATGCGGCATTCTGCTGGAATGAGCTATAAACAGATTGCAGAGGTATTAAATGAGCCTTTAGGGACGGTTCTGGCAAGGCAACACAGGGCATTGAAGAAACTCCGTTCCACAATGGGTGGTGATGATAATCTTGTAAAGTCTCACAATAAAGGGGCAATGGATGAAGGGTAAAGGCGTTAGATAAAGAGCAAATGGATTACGAAGAACAACAATTTGAACAAGACCTAAGCTCAGAGGAACGGTGCATTGATTCGAAGCTTTCAAAGGCGCTTCAAGAGCATGTGCCGCAAGGTCTTGAAGACCGCATAGCTCGAGCGTCTGCGCCAAATCTGCAGGGTTTAAGCATGGAGTTATTACTCGATGAGGCTTTTCACCCAGCGGTACCCGAAGGCCTTGAACAGCGTGTGTTTAATTTTTCGCGCGATGATCTGTTTAGTGGTCAAGCCGTGATTGCAACAATTGGCCGAAATGTCTTTTGGCGCCAAGCGTCGCTCGTTGCTTGCATCCTTTTTGCAGTTCTTCTTGCTATTTGGTTTGACCAAGAGCCAGACAAAATAGTGCAGCCAACCCAAATGGCCAGTAACACAGTTCTTTCGCTTGAAGAGGAAGAGTTGCTTTTTGAAGATTTGAACTTAGGACAATATTCATATCTTGCTGACACTCGTGAACTTGCGTTTGCAGATCTTGCAGTAAGTCTAGAGGGCCTTCGCGATGACTTGGAACTTTGGCAATACGGTCTACTTACTGAGTAAGGAATAGTATGATGAAACGAATAATAATTTTTGTATTTCTTTTTACTATCTTTTCAATGCTTGGTCTTAGCGGATCAGAGCATACTGCTTCTCTGCAGTCTACAAAAAGCTTGTTCACATTTGTCCAAGATGTGCCCTCCTTTGACCGTATTCGTGGGCAAGGGGGCAAAGGCGGGAAGCGCATTGGTAGAGGCTTGCCAAATGAAGGTGAAAAAAAAGGACCAATGTCTCCAGATAAGGTGGAGCATTATCTAGCTATAGCCAAGAAGGTGGATCCTGCATTAGCTGAGCAATTGGGCGCAATGTGCGAAAAGGATCCAGAAGCATTTCAGCGCATTATTCACAGACAAGGCCATAGAATTGGATCATTGATTCGTTTGCGTGAATCCGATCCAGAACTTTATGAAGTGAAAGTAGCTGAGCTTACAATAGATGCAGAAATTTACCATCTCACAGAGTCGCTAAACGGAAAGGATGTGAATTCTTCAGTAACTCAAGGGAAAATTGCGGAGTTAAAGGGACTTGTACGTTCTAAAACTAAGATTTCAATCCAAGCGCAGAGGTTATACATTCAAAGATTGCAAGACCATCTGAACGCTCTTCAGGAACGCCTGTCAGATACAGAAAATCGCTTTGAGCTCATTGTCGATAGTCGTGTGAATCAGCTACTTAAAGCAATTACAAAAGAACTAGATGTAACGCCACAACAAAGCGAATGATGGTTCTACCATGTGCGCATGGCAAGAACGAATCCATTCAAAAGGCACGTTTTTACTTTCGTATGTTTAGTTTTTATTTTGTTGTATGCTGTTTTGTTTTCAGTTGCAATTTCTAAAACATCGGGCAACAGTCGCACATTCGAACAAACGCAAGTTCAGGCTTCGCTTCTACCACCATCGTGGTGGTTCTACAATGAGCAACAAAAAAACCAAGTTAGTGAACTTGGTGATAGCTGGTTCTCTATTTTTGGAACAGATCAGCTGGGCAGGGATGTCTTTTCTAGGTGTGTTGTTGGTGGCGCAGTAAGTATTGCTGTTGGATTGTTCGCTGCTTGTATAGCTGTATTTTTAGGTACAGCTTGGGGGACAGTTGCAGCTGTCAAGGGAGGCAGGGTAGATTCAACAATGATGCGCATCGTAGATATTTTGTATGGCCTACCTTCAATTATGCTAGTTGTCCTTATCACTATTGCAGCAAATGCACTTTTACTTTCCAAGAATGTCGATTCAACGATATATAGTGAGTTTATCCAAGTTGTTTGCATGATTTGTGCAATTGGAACAGTAAGTTGGCTCACTGTGTCTAGAGTAATACGAGGGCAAGTGAAGAGTTTATTAGCCAGACCAACAATGGAAGCATGTAAAGTGATGGGCCTTCATCCAAAGCGAATGTTTACACATCATTTACTTCCTGCATTGCTGGGGACAATTCTGGTGTATGCAACACTCACAGTTCCAGCAGCAATTCTTTCAGAGGCATTTCTGAGTTTTCTCGGGATTGGTATTCGTGAGCCAATTCCCAGTTGGGGCAATTTAGCATCTGATGGTCTGAGTCAGCTAAACCCTGTGCATTCTCGTTGGTGGTTGTTGTTTTGGCCTTGCCTTTGCATCTCATTTACGCTTGTTGTAATGAATTGGCTAGGTCAGTTATTACGGAGACATGCTACACGAATTGCGAGTGAGCCAGTATGAAAAATCTGATTCTTGAACTACAAAATCTCCATGTTGCATTTCAGGCCACAGCAGCAGTTCGAGGCATTAATCTTACTTTGTATAAGGGCCAAACTACCGCAATCGTTGGTGAATCTGGTAGCGGTAAAAGTGTAACAGCCCTCTCAATCATGCAGCTTTTGCCTCCGGGATCACATGTCTCTGGTCGAATTTTGTTTAATGACTTTGATGTGCTTCAATATAATTCGAAGCAAATGCAATCTATACGAGGTCAGAAAATAGGGATGATATTCCAGGAACCTATGACTTCCCTAAATCCAGTGTTTACAATTGGAGAGCAAATTTCGGAAGTAGTTTTACAGCATCAGAATGTTTCACGTAGGTTTTCGATAGAAAAAACAAGATCAATATTAAGAGAAGTTGGGATTGACCCGGCGCGTATTGACGCATATCCGCATGAGTTTTCTGGTGGAATGCGTCAAAGAGTAATGATTGCGATTGCGCTTGTAAATGAGCCCGATGTTCTGATAGCGGATGAGCCAACAACTGCACTTGATGCAATAACATCGAAGCAGATCATTCAGTTGCTTCATCGTACTATTAAAAAACGAGATTTAAGCATGCTGTTTATTTCGCATGATTTAGGTATTGTCTCAGCAATTGCAGATGATATTTATGTAATGAATTCAGGTTTGATAGTTGAATCTGGGAGTGCTTGCAATGTTTTAACAAAGCCTCAAGCCAAATATACTAAAGCGTTAATTTCATGCAGGCCAACACTTATGAAGAAAACTAGCCGTCTCAAAACAATCGAGAGTATATAAATTTTTAAAAAAGTTTTATAGAACCGAAAGAAAAGTTTTCTCGTATTGATTGTTAAGGCAGAATGTTTTCGGCATTAGTGCATGGGTATATGTTTTTTGGTTAACAAAACGCGCCAATTTCTCATCGCCGAACTTTTTATTTGTAAGGGGGCTTGCGCGGATCGCAAGTGAGCAATAGGCAGGAGCCCAATAATGGTTAAGATTGAAACAAATTCATTTGAGCAGGCTGTGCAGCAGTATGTTCATACCAGGACCAGCCAAGCCAGAAAACTCATTTGGCATTTTATTCATACATTACCAACCATGTATTTTGTTCAGTGTGGAAGAGAGTCAAGGCCGATTCCGTGGATTACATTTGAAGAAGAAGCGCCACTTGCACTTATATTTACCAGCCCAAATCAAGCGCTTGAAGCAGCTAAAGGCCTTATTGAAGATGTGAATGAAGTTCGAGTCATCGGACTTCCTACAAATGCAGCTGCAATGTATGTAACTGCTCTTGCTGCCCAAGGCATTGAAAAAGTTTGTTTTAATCACGGCCCTCAACGATTCGATGCTCATATGGATGAGGTACTTTCCGCATTGCAGCTATTAGTTCGCTAGCATCTCTTTAGGGCTGTAATTCTCTACCTGTTTCAATATCCATTACGGACCAATCGAAGTGTTTAGCAAGGCGTATAATTGGTAGCCAGGCAATTTCTTCTTCAACAATATGTAGAAGCATTTGAAGAACATCGCCATCTTCAGGGGGCAATTCGATACGAATTCCCGGACCCCATAGCATGTCTCCACCTTCAATTTCAGCAGTTGTATTAAATTTAGCAAGTGATTCAATGATTTCCATGCGCGTGCCAAGTGGAAGCCGATTCCCATCAGCATTTGCGGTCCTTGATTGTATGACAAACTGTTTGCTCATTGCTTTGCTTTAGTATCTAGTAAGCAGGATACAGTATCAATCAGTTTTTCGAGGCTCACAGGCTTGTTGAGGTACGCAGAAACACCAAGCGATTTTGCATAAGCTATGTGCCTTTTCCCCTCATTTGCCGTCACCATAATGACAATAGGTGGTTTTTTAAGATTTTGAATTTCTTCCATTACTAAAAAACCTGATCGCTTCGGCAGCATCATGTCCAAAATAATTGCGTCTGGCGCCTTATTTTGGCAAGCAATAACGGCTGCAGTGCCATCAGTTGCTTTAATCGTATTTGCTCCCTCTACGCGCATTGCTAAGTCGAATGATTCTAAAATATCAAGATCATCATCAACAATTAGAATGGTGTAATTTTCAAGTCGTTTCATTAGAGTCAGAATGGTAACAGGAGCAAAGCGACTGTAGTTCTTCATTTGTCATCCAGGGCAACGATTTGAGTTGTTCATAGAGTTTTTTGGGCATAGGCTCGTTGTTTAATTCGAATTTAGGCCTGCTTTTCCAGCGCCTATGCAGCCAGAGATATTGTTCTGGTGCGTCACGAATCATCTGTTCAATGGCCCGATTGTATCTTGCTGTGATGTAGTACAGCGGATCTGACTGCGTGCTCCAATCTTCAGGGGTAATAAAATCAGTTGTCGATATCTCGTACTTGAATTCTCCGTGTACTCGTTTCGCATGTACTGCTGCAATAGGGATTTTATGTCGCATTGCAAGCAGCCCAATTGATTTATATGTTGAGGCTAATCGCCCAAAAAATGGTACAAACATGCCTCGATCACCGGCATTTTGATCTGCAATAAAACCGACATTTGATTTAGCCTCAATTAGTTCTTGTAATATTGGGACGCTGCCCCACTTGGTGATTATTTGTAATCCGTATTTTTGGCGGATATCAAGAACCCAATTATTGATTAAGCCATTATCTAGTGGCCGTGCTAATGCTGCGATTGGGTAACCAAGAACCGAAAGTGAATAACCAAGGAGTTCCCAGTTTCCACAGTGTCCAGTAATAAAAATTGTAGGCTTATTTTCTGAGAGACGTGCTGCAACTTTTTCCATTCCTTTAAAATCAACATATTTTTGCCATGTTGTTGGTGTGATAAGTTGAGGCATTTGCACGCCTTCTGCAACAAAAAGTTGAAACATGTGCTCCATCGATTTTTGAGCTAATGCATTAGCATCCTCTTCACTCAATTGCGGAAAGCTAGCGCATATATTATTTGCTGCTCGCGTTCGTCTTTTTGAATTACATTTGTAATACAACGCGCCAATCAAACGAGAGGTTTGCATATTTATTGATATCGGAAAACAGGAAATGACCGAAGCAAGTGCACGTAGTGGGACATATTGCAACCAACTAACGATTGTAAATTTACGGCTTGCCATGCGTTTCGTAGAAGCCAGAAAGCTGCTTACCGACTATGTTGCCCTGTAAGAACATCAAGTCTATTGGCAGTTAAAATAGGCACCTGCGCAGCTTTGGCTTGTTTGCGCAGCGACTCATAATCCTCATACGCCTTTTGTGAGCGGGCGTATGCATCCATCATTGCTGGTGACGCATTACGACTTGGTCGGTGCGTCGGTTTTCGAGGAGCAATGCCGAGGACAAGAAAATCAAGGTCGCCAGGCACAACACCATTATCATTTACAACAATTCCGCCCCAACGATTAATTTGGTCTTTGATGAAGGAATTATTTGATTCAGGTTGCCCATCACCATCAGCGTCAAATTTTCCATGAACGATAAATGAGAATTTATAG